>JAZODL010000032.1:0-4765 GCA_045596945.1 Candidatus Methanomethylophilaceae archaeon
GACCGCTTGGCCTCCGACTTCGCCGTGGTTGCCCTTGATGACGTCCGGACGTACGTCGGCTATCAACGATTCCGCGACCATCCTGCGGAACGGCGTAGCACCCGCACCGACCGGGTCGAACACCACCGGGACCCCGGTGGACTTGGCGACCCTGCCCGCGGCGTGCATCGAACCGACCGTGCGGCGGCTGAGGGTGCCCATGTTCAGGACCAGTGCATCGGACACGGCCACCATGTCCCCGACATCGTCGATGTCGTCGGTCATCACCGGCGAACCCCCGGCGCAGAGGCACATGTTCGCACAGTCGTTCACGGTGACGTAGTTGGTTATGTGGTGCACCAGGGGCCGTTTGGAACGGACCTCTGACATGAGAACGGAAGGTTCGAAACCCATGCGGACGGAATAGCACGCACGGTATTAATCCGATTCCGATGCGCCGGGTATCGGTGGCCCCCGTGACACCCATTAATATACGACCCGCACATGGGAACCGCATGGACGAGCGTGAACTTACCGATGATGCGAGGACACTGCTCGGTAACCCCCGCAAGGCGCTGGTGGCCATGGCCATACCGATGATCATCGCGACCATCGTGCAGTCGGCCAACAACATGATAGACGCCATCTGGGTCGCCGGACTCGGGACCGCGGCGCTCGCCGCCACCGGTGTGGCGTTCCCCTACTTCTTCATAGTCATGGGCATCGGGAACGGCATCGGGGTCGGTGCGTCCCAGGCGCTCTCCAGACGCCTCGGTGCCGGCGACTACGAGGGGACCAACAGGGTCGCATCGCAGGCGCTGGTCATGTCCCTCGTCGCGGGAGCCGCCGTGGCCGTCACCATGCTCCTAATCGTCGAACCGGCTCTGATCGCATCCGGTGCGGGGGACTACCTGGAGGAGTGCATGGACTACACCGTCCCCGTATTCATCGGGATCCCCGTCATCATACTGAGCTCCATCCTCAGCGGACTGCTGAGGTCCGAGGGTGCGTCCAGACGCTCTATGTACATCCAACTCATCGGGGCGGGACTCAACATCGCCCTGGACCCAATCTTCATCTACGTCCTCGGCTGGGGCGTCGCCGGTGCCGCGTGGGCCACCATCCTCGCGATGTCCATCGGATGCCTGCTGGGACTGTACTGGTACTTCGTCAGAAAGGACACGTTCGTCAGGATCCCGCTCAAGGGCTTCCGCTTCGACCGTTCCGTGGATGCGGACATCCTCAGGGTCGGTGTCCCCGCATCCATGGAGATGGTCGTCATGTCCCTGGTCATGATCATCGTGAACCAGATCATCCTCCACGTCGACCCCGTGGACGGCATAGCCATATACTCCACCGGATGGAGGGCGCTGGACATGCTCATGATCCCGGCCATGGCCCTCGGGTTCTCCGTGGTCCCGGTCTGCGCCGCCGCGTACGGTGCGGGGCGCATGGACAAGTTCAGGGGCGCGTACCGCTACTGCATAGAACTCGGGATCGGCGTGATGACCGTGGTGATGGTCGTCGCACTGATGGCGGCACCGTACATGGTCTCCCTGTTCACGTACTCAGACGGTACGGCGCACCTCGCGGACGAGATGGTGATGTTCGTCAGGATCGGTGCACTGTTCCTCCCGACGTTGATCCTCGGGTTGGCCTCCGCGGGGATGTTCCAGTCCCTCGGCATGGGTATCAGGTCGCTGACGGCGACCGTTATCATGAACATCCTCCGCATACCGATATGCCTGTTCGCCACCACGTTCGGGTCGCTCACCGCATTGTGGGTCGGGATGACCGTGTCGGAGATCCTCGGTGCGTCCATCGTGGCCGTATGGGCCCTGGTCGTGCTCCGCGACGTGATGGCCCGCAGGGGGACCGCGTCCCGGGATCAGTGAGCCGGTTCCGGGAAGCCGTACACGTACAGGATGTCCTGCTCCGCGTAGCCCCTGCCGGTGCTCCAGTATCCGAGGACCGTGTTGGTCGTCTCGGCGAACGTGTAGACGGTGCCGTCGTGTGTGAACGTGTCGTCACCGGGCATGTTCATGTCCCCGAGAGCCACCCCCACCATCGCATGGTCGTAGAACACCATCAGGCATGTGTCGTAGTCCAGCCTCTGCATGATGCATCCGTACAGTATCGAGGAGTCCTCGCAGTCCCCTCCGCCGTCCCACAGGGTCTCGGACGGGTACTTCCAGAACTCCGTCTCGCCACGGGACGACGTGTCGGACAGGTACGGTATCTCCTGCACGAACCTGAGGACGAACTCTGCCATCGACCTCCCGTCCATGCCCTCCCCCATGGTGGCCAGCCTGTCGGCGACCGTGGCGACGTAGTGGTTGTCGACCGTCATGTAGCGGCCGACCTCGTCCGGGGTGCCGTTCTGGTACCTCCTGTCCCCGTAGGGGTCGTCGTAGGAGTCCCTCGCCACCGTGGCCAGGTCCATGGGCAGCTCCATCGAATAGGTCCTGCCCGCATAGGTCCACCTGTGGGTGAACACCCTGTCCTCGTCCGCGAGGATGTCACGGTACACCGTGATGCCGGAGTCGACGTACCTCACCCTGTGGATCCCGGGATCCAGTTCGATCGGTCCGGTCACGGTCGTGACGGATCCGTCACCGTCCACCAGCTCCAGGGTCCCGTCACAGGGGTACGCCGACGGATCCAGGACGGTCCCGTCCAGGACCGTGTACCCGTGGTCGGATCTGGCGTCGTACGTCTTCAACGGATCGATGCGGTCGATGGTCATTGTCCTGTCGGTGGTCTCCAGCTCCCCGTCCACGTACCATCCCGCGAAACCGTCGCCGACGGCAGTCAGCTCGACCGTGTCCCCTATGTGACACTCCCCGGGATGGGCGACCATCAGGGGGTGGCCGCACATGACATCGGGCAGGAACGGCGTCCCGCACTCCACATGACCGGCCGACACCAGGGTGTACGTCTGGTACGAGGAGCCGCTCCTGTACTCGATCAGGACGGGGTACATGTTGCGGTACAGCCACTGGGTCTCCTCGCCATCGGACCACATCTCGCAGACCATGTCGCCCACCTCGCCGTTGCCGATGTAGCGGAACACGGAGTCCGACGGCTCGTCGGTCCAGTACCCGCGGGTCCTGTCCGATACGGAGTGGAAGTCCACGGCCGCGGCCGTGTACGTGATCGTCCCGGTGTTCTGCACGTAGTGGGCGCCGTTGTCGGCGACCGCCATGTACGTCCACGTCAGGGTACCCTCCACCCTGTAGGGGACGGTGCCGATCGTGTAGCCCCCGTCCAGGTCCATGGTGAACGTGCTGCCGAGACGGGAGAAGTCGCCCCACGACGCGTACAGCGTGATGTCGCCCGACATCGTGCGCGTCACGGCACCCAGGGGTTCCGTGAGGCCCTCGTCGAGGAACCAGCCCTCGAAGTGCCTGTCCCCGTACCCGCAGTACGGCAGCTCCGTGTACTCGCCCTCTAGGTAGGATGCGGGGGCGTCCCCGGCCAGCTCCCCGCCGTTGGTGACGTACGTGATGGCGTACCTGTCCCCGACGGGCTCCACCGGCACCACGTCGGACGGGGCGTCCGTCCCGGACTGCGGCCATGCCGGCAGCATGAGCATAAGAACCGCGACCGCCAGGACTGCAAGGGCGGCCGCACCCGCGTACTGCGCGCGACCCATGCACCGACGAACGTCGGGGGCGTAGATAAAACGACGCATGCTAAACACGGCTTACACGGAGAGGTCCGGCACACCATCCTTTTTCAACATCGTTACCCATCGACCGGCCATGGCGATGATTGACATCGAGTACAGGCATTCCGACGCACCGATCGACGACCCCACCATCAGGAGGAGGACCACGTCCGAGATGTCCAAGTACATCAGGGACCTGATCTTCGAGATGCAGATGGCGGACATCTCCTGCAAGTTCACGGAGACGGTCGCGGATGGACCCAACACCGTGCTGATCAACGGCAGAACCATCCCCGAGATCATAGAGGGGTTGGAGATCAAGCTCCTGGATGCCGAGGAGAGCTGCGACCTGGGTAGCACCAGGCTCGTGTCCTTCGGACGCCCCACCCTCGACTGGAGGAGGGAGCACGTGGAGGACGTCCCCGACACCATCATGAAGAACGCCATCGCCAAGGTGTTCGCGGACATGAACAGGAACAACATCCCCCTCGTCAACAACTGACGCCCGTGGCGGAACCGACGCCCGGGACCCCAAACCCATTACCCTCCCCCACCGTCGCGCACGTGCGCCCGTGACCAAACAAATATAAGCCCGCACCAATCCCCATGACCAATGTTCGAGATCATCAGGAGAGACGGGCTCGCCCGTATCGGTAAATTCACGACCAATTCGGGGAAGACGATGGAGACGCCGGCCCTCTTCCCTGTCATCAACCCCAAGATCAACACGGTCCCTCCCCATGAGCTGTACGAGAAGTTCGGGTTCAAATCGCTGATCACCAACTCGTACATCATCAAGAACACGCCCGAGCTCAACGAGAGGGCGCGCGAGGTCGGACTCCACGAGATGCTGGACTTCCCCGGCATCATCATGACCGACTCCGGAACCTTCCAGAGCCACATGTACGGCGAGGTGGAGCTCACCAACGAGGAGATCATCGAGTTCCAGAAGGCCATCGGCACCGACATCGGAACGGTCCTGGACATCTTCACCGAGCCCTACTGGACCAAGGAGCAGACCGCGGCGTCCATCGAGGTCACCCTCGAGAGGACCCAGCAGGCCTGCGACATGAAGGGCGACATGATGATCAACGGTGTGGCCCAGGGTTCCATCTA
>JAZODL010000033.1:0-4691 GCA_045596945.1 Candidatus Methanomethylophilaceae archaeon
TCGTCGGACTCGTCCAGGTCCGCGATCAGTTTGACCGCGTCGTCGATGAGGTCGATGAGGTTGGGGAACGTGTCCCTGAACAGTCCGGTGATGCGGACCGTCACGTCTATCCTAGGTCTCCCCAGCTCGGAAACTGGTATGGCCTCCAGGCCGATGACCTGTCCGCCGCCGGCGGACCAGACGGGCCTGACACCCATGAGCCAGAGGATGTACGCCACGTCGTCGCCGTTGGTCTTCATCGTGTCCGTGGCCCATATGATGAAACCGACCTCACGGGGATAGCACCCCTTCTCGTCCACGTAGCGCTGGATCATCTGGTCGGCCATGCGCTTCCCGATCTCCCAGGAGGAGGGTGGGGGGATGATGTCGGGGTCGATGCTGTAGTAGTTCCTGCCCATGGGCAGGATGCGCGCGTTGCCGCGTGTGGGAGCACCCGACGGTCCGGGCAGGACGTACTTCCCGTCGCATCCGTGCATCAGGTTGTCCATCTCGTCGGTCATCCTCATGATGTTCCCGGCGAGGGTGCCGCACACGTACGACACGGAGCATTCCAGGTCGGCCGTCATGGAGCCGGCGAGGCGCTCCGCCATCGCGAGGCAGGCGTCCCTCCCGTAGCCCTCGGCCCTCATGCCCTCTATTAGCTCCATGAGTCTGGCGTCCACCATGTCGAGGATGGCGCCGTTGACCTCGCCCCCGGTGAGTCCGGAGGGTTCGTCCACCAGTGCCTGCACATCGTAGCCCATGGCCGCACCGAACGCGTCCCTCAGCGATGGGACCTCCCCGTTCCTGAGCCTCATGAGGGAGTAGATGGTCTCGTCGAGCCTCTCCCCCTCGGGTGCCCTGCCGAGGATGTGCAGTCCGTCGCGGATGATGCCGTCCTTCAGGTCGGTGAGGTAGTCGTGGAGGTCGTCGAGGTGCCCCTCGAGCTCCTCGGCGGTGACGTCCGCGGGGAGGTGGAGGTCGTTGAACAGCTCCGCCTTCCTGACGCCCTCGAGGATCTGCTCCACGATGGCCATCCTCTTCTCCCCCCTGTAGGAGTCCTTGGCCTTGAAGTACTCCTGGAGGGCGTTGTCGACCTCGGACAGCTCGTCGTAGGAGCCGGCCCTGGCCATCGCGGGGCACATGTGGCCGATGAGGACGGCCTCCGAGCGCCTCTTGCACTGTATCCCCTCCCCGGGATCGTCGATGACGTAGGGGTAGATGTGGGGGATACCGTCCAGGACCAGGTCGGGGAAGCACTTCCCGGAGAGTCCGACCGATTTTCCGGGGAGCCACTCGAGCGTGCCGTGGGTGCCCATGTGGAACACCACGTTGGCCTTGAAGTCGTGTTTGAGCCATCTGTAGAACTCCAGGTACTGGTGGGGCATGGGTATCACGGGGTCGTGGTACACCGACTCCATCTGGTCCGCCCAGGACCTCAGCGGCTGGTAGCCGATGAAGATGTTGCCGTTGAGGAGTCCGGGGATGACCATCTCGTCACCCTCCACGCAGACCTTCCCGATCGGTTGGCCCCAGGCCTCCTCCATGCGCCCCTTGTTGAACTCCGGTATCCTGTCGTAGTGCTCCATGTACCTCTCGCGGGACACCATGTCCGCCGCCTTCTCCCTGATCCTCTCGGGCGAGGACCACTCCAGGTCGTTGGTGATGTTGTCGAGTATCTCGTCTATGAGCGCCCTCCCGTTCTCCGGCACGTGGTCCAGGGTGTACCCGTCCCTGTCGAAGCGGATCAGCATGTCGTTGACGCTCTCGATGGTGTCGAGTCCGGCGGCGTTCCCTATCCTGCCCGAATCGGGGCGGGACTGATACATCAGCACGGCGACCCTCCTCTCGGAGCGCGGGGTCCTGGCGAGGACCGCCCAGCCCTTGGCCACGGCGGCCAGGTGCCTGATCCTGTCGTCCAGGGGGGTGTACTTCCTCATCCCGCCCTTCCCGGCCTCGTTGCTGCCGATGGGGACGGTGATGATCTGGCCGTCTATCTCCGGCCAGAAGACGCTCATGTTGAGCTCGCCCTTGGTGAGTCCCTCGGCGGTCTCCTCGTAGTCGGCGAAGTGGCCGCTGGAGGTCAGGGCCTGTATGACGGGGACGTCGGTCATGTACCTGAAGAAGTTCTGCTCGTCGGGAGTGTACACGCCGCTGCAGTCCCTGGAGCCGTTCAGCTGCGAGAAGGGGGTGGCCATGATTATGGTGTCCACGCGGGACCTGTCGCCGTCCATGAAGTACTGCCTCACGACACCGGCCGTGCCCTCGTCGTCCTGCATGTTGCGCACTATGGTGCTGAAGAACACGGGGATGACGTTGACCTCGATGGACTCCAGCTCGCGGATCAGGGCATCGATGTGCTGTTGGTTGTCGTATATCCACAGGTTGGCCGTGTACAGCAGACCCACCGTGGGCCTTCCGGGGACCATCCTGGCCTCCATGTACTCCTCGAACCCGACATCGCGGTCGAAGTCCGGGTGGTGGATGCCGTTGGGCCTCGTGGCCACCGGTTCCGGGACGTCCCCCTCGCCGGTGAGCCTGTTGTGCAGCCAGCGGACGATGGACTTGTCGTTCTCCGGGCCCCTGTTCCTCAGGAACTCGCCGACCAGGATGAAGTCCTGGTCGTCTCCCTTGAACAGGTCCCTGTACATCAGGCGCACCTCCATGTTACCGGCGTAGACCACCGTGTAGCCTGGGCAGTCCCTCAGGACCTGCTCGTACCTGTCGAACCTCTTGAGGCGGGTCGGATCGGTCATGCACCTTATCAGGATCAGGTCGGCAACCATGCTCCTGCGCACGAGCTCGTGGTAGAGCAGGGGGTCGTCGTCGATCTCGTCTGCGTTCGCGCAGAAGATGTCGACATCCCATCCGGTCTCGAGTGCGATCTCGCGGACGGGCTCCTCCATGTTCTTCGCGTCGGCGCTCTGGACGGACACATATACTATCTTCAATTGGAAAACCCCAGTTGGATGATTATGCCAATCTTTCTATATGAACAGTTGGATGCATATTCCAATCAGAGGTTCATGACATGCAGAAGCTACTGTTCCCGTTCGTATCGATCGTCGGCCAGGAGGACATGAAGAGGGCCCTCCTCCTCAACATCGTGGACCCCGGCATCGGCGGGGTCCTGATCAAGGGGGAGAAGGGTACGGCGAAGTCCACGACCGTCAGGTCCCTCCACCGCATCCTCCCCCCGAGGGTGTCCGTGGAGGGCTGTCCCTTCAACTGCGACCCGTCCAGGCCCGACAGGCTCTGTCCGTACTGTGCGGACAGGCTCTCCTCCGGCGGGGACCTGAAGGGGACCGGGGCGGACATGCGCGTGGTCGAGCTCCCGCTCAGCGCCACCGAGGACCGTGTGGCGGGGACGCTGGACATAGAGCACGTCCTGAAGACCGGGGAGAAGAAGTTCGAGCCCGGTGTCCTCGCACAGGCCAACGGCAACCTGCTCTACGTCGACGAGGTCAACCTCCTCGACGACCACATAGTGGACCTGCTCCTGGACTCCGCGGCGATGGGCGTCAACTACATCGAGAGGGAGGGCGTGTCGTTCTCCCACCCCTCCAGGTTCATCCTCATAGGTACGATGAATCCCGAGGAGGGGGAGCTCAGGCCCCAGCTGCTGGACAGGTTCGGACTGTCCGTGGACGTGAAGGGCGACAGGGACATGGAGCAGCGCATGGAGGTCGTCCGCAGGAGGCTGGCGTTCGACACCGACCCCGAGGCCTACACGGCGGGATGCGCGGTCGAGTCCGACTCCGTCCGCGACAGGATCGTCTCGGCGAGGGGGCTCCTGCCGAGGGTCGTGGCCGACGACACCATCCTCAGGGCGGTAGTCACCGTGACCACCAGCTTCGGCATCGACGGCCACAGGGCCGACATCACCATGATGAAGGCCGCCAAGGCCAACGCCGCCCTCGAGGGCAGGGACCATGTGACCAAGGACGACATCAGGACGGTCGCCGCCCTTGTCATGTCGCACCGCATGAGGAGGAGACCCTTCGAGGAGGAGTCGTTCGACTACGGGGAGCTCGAGAGATGCCTTCAGACGATCTGACGGGATTCCCGTTCTCCGCCGTCTACGGCATGGAGGACGCCAAGAGGGCGGTCCAGTGCGCCATGGTCAACCCGAGGATCCGCACGGTGCTGATCCGTGGGGGTCCGGGGTCCGCCAAGACGGCACTGTCCCGTTCGGCGGGGAACCTGACGGGCAGGTCCGTGGTCAACGTCCCTCTCAACGTCACCGAGGAGCAGCTCTTCGGCGGCATGGACATCGACGCCACCATACGCGAGGGGAGGGCGGTCGTGCAGAGGGGGCTGCTGTCCCGTGCGGACGGCCGCATACTCTACGTGGACGACGTCAACCTCCTGGACCAGAGGGTCCTGGCATCGCTTCTGGACTGTGTCCTGACGGGGAGGGTCGTCCTCGAGAGGGAGGGGGTGTCCGCCGAGTACCCGTGCGACACCACGCTCATCGCCACGATGAATCCCTCCGACTCGGACATAAGCCCGCACCTCCTGGACCGCTTCGACCTGTGCGCCTACTCGTCCTTCCCGGACGACGGCGACGGCAGGGCGGAGGTCCTGAGGAGGAACGTGGAGCACCAGAGGGACCCCCGCGGGTTCAACGAGATGTACGCCCCCGAGGAGGAGGCGGTACGTTCGTGCATGGAACGTGCGGAGGGGCTCCTCCCGCTCGTCACGATGTCCGA
>JAZODL010000034.1:0-6311 GCA_045596945.1 Candidatus Methanomethylophilaceae archaeon
ACCTTAACGGTAGGACTTCTGCTTCTTTGCACGAGCACCAGGTCCGAGGGGGTTCTTGGGCAGTTTCCTCCTGTCATCGTTGATGATGAGGGTCCTGTCGTAAGCCCTGAAGACGGCCTCGAGCTCCTCGTCCTTGTAGAACTCAACGAGTCCCCTTGCGATGGCGGTCCTGGCGGCTGCTGCCTGTCCCATGACTCCTCCACCGTTGACGATGACGGCGATGTCGACCTTCTCTGCTTTCTCGGGAACCAGACCGAGGGGCTCCTCGATCTTGAGTCTCGCCAGCTCGGGGGTGAAGACATCGATGGGGACACTGTTGATGGTGACCTTTCCGTTTCCTGCCTTGACGACGGCCCTTGCGATGGCGGTCTTCCTCTTTCCGCTTGTGTTTACGCACTCAACCATGGGATCATCTCACGTTGGAACCCAGGAATTTCGAAACGGCTCCCAGGGTTGTGTATTTGCCGGTGATCTTTCTGTTCGCCTCAACGGGCCTCTCCTTCTCGCAGTCCTCGAACTGCTTGGGGGTTCCGACGAAGACGTGAAGCCTCCTGTAGGCGTCCCTTCCGCTGGTGGTCTTCCAAGGGATCATTCCCCTGACACACCTCTTGAAAAGGAGATCTGCCCTGCGGGGGTAGAAGGGTCCCTTCCTCTTGGTTGTGTCTCCACGGTCGACCTTTGCCTTGAAGTCGGCGAAGGTGTTCTCCTTGACACCGGTGATAACGATGGCCTCGGCGTTGACGACGACGATCTCCTCGCCGTCCATGATCCTCTCGGCGATGACGCTTGCGAGCCTGCCGTGGATGAGATTCCTTCCGTCAATAACTGTAACCATCCAAATCACCTCATGATCCTGACACCGGTACCCTTGGGGTTGGCCTCTGCCAGCTCCTCGATGGACAGTGTCTTTCCGCCTGCGGCCACGATGGATTTTGCGGCAGCCTCGGAGAAGCTGTACGCGGCCACGGTGATCTTCTTGCTGATGCTTCCTGCAGCGAGAACCTTTCCAGGGACGACGATTGTCTCTCCGTCCTTGGCGTACCTCTCAAGTTTGCTGAGATTCGCTTCGGCCCAGTTACTCTTGGGTTTCTCGAGCCTAAGCGCGATGTCTCGCCAGATAGCGGCTTCTGTCTCCCTAGTCTTCGCCTTGAGGTTGTCGATCGTGGCGAGGAGCTGGGGATTTGTCTTGCAGCTCTTCATATTTCTGACTCTCCCGACATTGGGTGACGCTCGCTATACAGGTCTCCAATATAAACCTTGTCCAACTGCGAGCGTGCGTGCACGTTTATACGCGCGCACCCTCCATGTTTTATAGATAGTCGTAATGACAGGTCGGTGATCCCATGATAAGGTTCGGTCCCGCAGGTATTCCGCTCTCGTGCAAAGGTCGCACACTCCAGGATGGTATAGAGGACGTACACAACCTCAGCCTCAGCGCGCTGGAGATCCAGATGGTCAGGGCCAACTCGTACACGAGGTGCCCCGACGACGAGGAGATCGGGTTGACCCTCAAGGACATCGAGGAGGACTTCGTCATAGAGATCGTCAGGGACGGGGAACCCATCTGCGACCCCGACGAGCCCATCGACGAGGACGACGACCTGATCTACATGCCCTCGGGCGTTTCCCACACATTCGGCGAACTGTACGAGATCGGCGAGATGGCGAAGAGGCTCGACGTCAACATGTCCATCCACACTCCGTACTACATGGACCTGGGATCCAACACCGAACTGACCGAGGTCTGCCTCAACAGCATAAGGCACGCCGCACTCATCATGGACGCCCTCGACGGGGACATCGTTGTCACGAGCCTCGGACTCTACGACGGGAAGACCCCCGAGGAGACCGTGGACGACAACATCTACGAGAACGTGGCGATGCTCATGGACTGGTGGCAGGGTGTCGGACTCAAACCCAGGCTCGGCATCGAGATCACGGGACAGCAGGACGTCTTCGGCTCCCTCGAGCAGGTCCTCGACCTCTGCGAGAACGTGGACGGCCTCGTGCCCGTCGTCAACTTCTCCCACCACCACTCCCGCACCAACGGGTCCCTCATGGAGGTCGACGACTTCCTCGACATCCTCGACACCGTTGAACCCTACAGCGGCGGGAGGATACACACGGCGTTCGCCGGTGTCGACTACGTGGACGGCAACGAGAGGAGGCTGACCCCCATCAAGAAGGGCGACCTCAAGTTCGAACCCCTGACCGGGGCCCTCATCGAGATGAGACCCGACGCCACCGTGATATCCACATCCCCCCTCCTCGAGCACGACGCCATGTACATGAGGATCATCCACGAGAGGGTCCTCAGCAAGAGGGTGTCCAAGAACCTGAAGGAGAGGAGGAAGGCGGAAGCCGCCACCGCCGGTGAGTGATTTGGACACGTTCGACACCATCGTCCGCTGTTGCGGACACGCCCTGGCCTCCGTGGATCCGGAGCGCAGGGAGGAACTCATCGAGTCCATCCTCGAGGGCAGGAAGGTGTTCCTGTACGGATCCGGCAGGTCCGGTCTCGTGGGTCAGCTCTTCGCCGTCAGACTCGTCCAGCTCGGTCTGGACGTGCACTTCGTCGGTGAGATGACCACCCCCATCATCGGGAGGGAGGACACCACCATCCTCATATCGAACACGGGCAGGACGTCGTCGGTCGTGCAGACGGCGCGCATCGCCCGCAAGATCGGATCGAGGGTGGTGTGCATCACGGGCGATCCGGGATCCGAACTCGCGGAGACCTCCGATGTGTCCGTCGTCTTCGACATGCCCCTTGATGGGGACGTCCCCGCCAACGCACCCCTCGGAACGGTATTCGAGGATTCGGCGCTCCTCTTCTTCGACTGCATTGTCTCCGACATAATGGCCCGCACCGGGACCACCGAGGAGGACATGCGCAACAGGCACGCCATCTGGGTCTGACGTCACTCCGACACGACGATGTCCGCACCGCGGACCGCGTCCCCGTCGGACCTGTACGGGGAGAACTCGCAGGCGTAGGGATCCAGGATTATCAGGAGACCGTCATCGAACAGCAGACGGAACTCGTCCAGGATGTCGTCCGTCGGTTCCAGACCCGGCTCGTCCGGGACGACGACCATCCCCAACTCGCCCCCGCCGGCACCGCCCACTCCGTCCACCCTGAAGTACGTCCCGGACCCGTCGGAGCACACGGTCCCATCGAGGAACGCGACGGGATCGGAATCACCCGAACGTACCGCGTCCCCGAAGGCGAGGATCGCATCCAAAGAACCGGGAGCCATCACCGCGTCCACTCTGAGACCCATTCTGGAGACCATGGTCCCCCATGCACCGCACCCGTTATAACCTCAACGAGAGGACCGGGTCCGGGATCATCTCCACCGTGTCGTCATCGGCTATGCATTCCGCGATGCACTCCGAACCATCGAGGATCCTGTGCCCGTTCCTGAGCAGGAACCCCTCGGAACCCCAGTACTCCTCCGCGATGCACCGCACTTCGACCACATCCGTGACCGGAGGGAGGTCCATCCTCAGGCTCCTCCTGTTCGCGACATCCATGAGTGTGAATCTGACCATTGTAGCACCGTCCCGTACGAGGAACGGATCTGCTGATAAAGCTGCGCCAGTTTTTTAACCATTATAATCTGTATGGGGGGACATGGCAGGCCTCAGATTACCCGAGCATTCCCACTGCGCCTTCTGCGGTGACCCGATCCCGTTCGGGGAGGAGTTCTGCGACGACGGGTGCAGACGTGGCGAGGAGAAGAGGATCTCCGATGAGAACAGGAAGGAGATTCTGTTCTTCGTGGGCGCCGGCCTGTCGGTCGTCGTCATCGTCGCACTCGGGTTCATCCTCTGATCAGTTCCACCGCACGGGCCACGTCGTGCACACGCACCACGTCCGCCCCTCCGGCCACGGAGATGCGTGCTGCCTCCGCGGAGGCGCTGTCACGGTCCATACCGGGGAACATGTCGGAGAGGAAGCGCTTGCGGGACGACCCTGCGAGCACGGGGAGGTCGCCGCACAGGGACCTGCAGTCCCCCAGTATCATGCGGTTCAGGGCGGAGGTCTTTCCGAAACCCATGCCGGGATCGAGTATGATGCGGTCGCGCCGGATGCCCGCGGCCTCCGCAGCGGCGACACGGCCCTCCAGGAATCCGCGGACCACCTCCGCATCGCCCGTGTCCAGGGGATGGTCCTGCATCGTGCTGGGCATCCCCTCCATGTGCATTATCACTACCGCCGCATCGGATCCGGCGCAGAGCTCCAGCATGCCCGGGTCCCTCAGACCGTAGACGTCGTTGACGATGTCGGCGCCGAGTCCGAGGCACACCTCCGCGACCCTGGCCTTCATCGTGTCGACGGAGACCGGGACGTCCACGGACGGGACGAGGTCCCTCAGGACCGGGACCAGCCTCGACAGCTCCTCCTCGGCACCGACCGGATCGGAGTACGGGCGGGTCGACTCGCCACCCACGTCTATGATGTCGGCGCCCTGGTCCACCATGTCCAGGGCGTGACGGACCGCCGTGCGGACGTCCGTCCACGAACCCCCGTCGGAGAATGAGTCGGGGGTCACGTTGAGTATGCCCATGATGAGGGGGCCGTCGAGGGACGACCCCCTGCCGCATGGGACTTTCATTCACATCAACTCGTCGAGGACCTCGACGAGGTCCCTGACCTGGATCTTCCTGTCGCCCTTCGCGGAATCGAGGTTGTTCACACAGAAGGGGCACGTGGTGATGATCAGATCCGCGAACGCGGCCTCGTCCAGCCTGGTGCCCGCGATGTCCATGGACGCCTCGGGATAGGCGGACCTCACACCACCGCCACCGCCGCAGCAGTGGCTGGTCTTGCGGTTGAACTCCATCTCCCTGAACTCGAGTCCGGGGATCTTCGCTATGACCTCCCTCGGGGCGTCGTAGACGTTGCAGTGCCTTCCGAGGTGGCAGGGGTCGTGGTACGTCGCGACGACACCCTCCATGGGCCTGAGCTTGAGGTCCTGCTTGGCGAGGAACTCGGTGATGTGGAGGACCTCGAACGGGACGTCGACGTACTTGGGGTACTCATGCTTGAACATCCTGTAGCAACCGGCGCATGCGAGAACGAGGGTCTCGATGCCGAGCGCACGGATGTTCTCGACGTTCTTCCTCATGAGCTCGGTGACGTCGTCCTGGGGCCATCCGACCCTCTGCATGACGGATCCGCAGCAGACCTCGTCGACGGTGGTGAAGTCCACGCCCATCTTGTCGAGGATGGACATCGTGGCCTGCGCAGTCTTCTTGGACCTGAACGTGGCGGTGCATCCCACGAAGTACCCGACCTTGGCGTTGTGGGGGGCCCTTCCGAGGGCCTCCTGCCTGGATCCTTTCTCGCCGAACGGGTTGCCGGTCTCGAGGATGTTGTCGCACATCGCCTTGTGCTTGGGGAGGATGTGCCCGTTCTTGACGAGGTCCGCGCGGCAGAGCTCGATGATGTCCACGATCTCCACCTTGGAGGGGCACCTCCTGACGCAGTCCGCACACGTGGTGCAGGTGTACATGTTCCTCACGACCGACTCGTCGGCCTCCAGCTCCCCGTTGAGGAGACCGTAGGAGAGGATGATGCG
Organism: Candidatus Methanomethylophilaceae archaeon; assembly: GCA_045596945.1. Lineage (GTDB taxonomy): Archaea > Thermoplasmatota > Thermoplasmata > Methanomassiliicoccales > Methanomethylophilaceae > Methanoprimaticola. The sequence continues at coordinate 5,589 of JAZODL010000034.1, forward strand.
TCCCCTCGACAACGCGGAATCCCAACCGATCGATTTGAACGAGGGGCAAACGCTCTTGCAGAATCCGCACATGGTGCAGACGTTGACGGCCTTCCTGACCTTCTCCAGGTTATCTGTCTCGAATGTCATCATTCCACCTTCGGGATCGTCACGCTTCCGTCCATGAGGACTATGACCCTCGCGGAGGGGTTCTCGCCCAGCGCCTCGGCCACGGCGTCGGCCACGGTCGGGAAGGGCGTGATGTTCGCGTTCCTCAGGAGCTCGGGGTCCAGGTCGGTGACCGCCCATATGGACGCCCAGGTGGCGATCTCCGCCATCTTGGCGGCCTTGTGGTATCCGAGCTTGTACTCCGCCCTGAGGTTCTCCAGGACCTTCACGGGGTCGTTGGATGAGGAGAGCTGTGTGAGGAAGGTCGCGTGACCGATACCCTCCCTGCACTTGGAGACCATGAGGATCTTCCCTCCCTCCTTGAGCGCCCACTTCCCGTTGTCCAGGGCCTTCTGGGACTGGTACAGGTCCACGTCCATGGGGTACGGGGCGACGGAGATGACCAGGTCCGCCTTCTCGGGGATGGGGACGGAGAACACCTCGTTCGCCCATCCCACGGCCTTCTCGAACGCGGGGTTGAGGGCTCCGGAGGCCACCCTGTAGATGTTCTGATGCCTGTCCAGGACCATCTGGATGGAGAAGATCTCAAGTCGGATCGTAGCCATGTCGTTCTGT
>JAZODL010000035.1:0-2669 GCA_045596945.1 Candidatus Methanomethylophilaceae archaeon
CCGACGATGACGGGTCCCTCGCCCTCGCCGAAAGCATCGCTGACCTCGAAGGCACGGACGCCCGCACCGTCGAAGAAGTTCCTCACATCCTCCAGGGATTTGATTCCATCAGTCATGGCGAGTGGATGGCCCCACCGTAATAAAGATGATTCCACGGTGTGTCTGGGGAGGCTGTGGATCCGGACTCCGGACCGTCGATCACGCATCTGCCACATATCCTGTGTCTGTACAGCTGTTTTCGCTCAAAAGTAATTTTTTCTTACTTTTGATCCAAGGGGCACTCTTCCCATGGTATATGGCGTTTGCAATCATGACCGGTGTCGATTCCAGTCCTGTACCGGGGGAGCGTCGGCGATAAGGCAGGGTGGTGAGGTGAAGGGTGTTTGGACGGGCGGTTCGGACCGCCCGTCATCCGCATCAGCGGAACCTGGTGTAGGCGAAGACGCCGATGACCGCGATCAGAACGACCACGGCCACGATCAGCCATACGGACGGGCCGTCGTCACCGTCGTCCACGACCTCCGACCAGGTGGCCGTGAGGACGAGGTCGCTGGCGGGCATGGTGGCGGGGACGGAGGGGGACCATCCCTCGAACTTGTAGCCGCTGCGGCTGGGCTTCTTGGGTTCCTTGACCTCCGCCCCGTACTCGTAGGTGATGGGGTCCATCTCCGAGCCCCCGGCGGTGTCGAAGGACAGCGTGTAGCTGTTGATGGTCCAGGTGGCCGTGAGGACGAGGTCCCCCGTGACGTCGGTATCGAAGTCGTACACGGTGTCCCCGAGCATCCACTGCACGAAGGTGTATCCGGTCCTCACGGGGTCCTCGGGCTCGGTCACATCGGATCCATGCTCCACGGTGGCCTTGCCGATGGCGGAACCGCCGGCGGTGTCGAACGTGACATTGTATTTGTTGATCTCCCAGGTCGCGGTGAGCGCCAGGTCGCCGACGGAACCGGCGGCGATGGATTCGTACTCGGTGGTCCCGGAGTACCATCCCTTGAACGTGTACCCCTCCCTGGCGGGGGAGGACAGCGACACGGCGGACTCAACGGTGTACGAGGATGCGTTGGGCGTGTCGATGGTGCCGCCCGTGAGGTCGTATGTGATGTAGTAGGTCAGCGCGTTGCTCATGGCGGCCCTCTTGGTGGTCGTGTCGACGGTGAACTGGCGTCCGGAGATGTCGGTGATGTCCGATCCATCCGTTGCGGTGAAGTCGACGCCGAGTGCGGTCTCCCACACCGCGATCGACGGGGAACCGAGCTTGGCGTCGACCACGATCGTCTCGAGGTTGTTGCCGTTGAAGGCACCCACGCCGATGCTGTCGACATCGCCGAGGATCTTCAGGGATTTGAGCCCTGTGCATCCGCCGAACGCCCTGAGGCCGATGTCGTCGACGGATGCGGGGATCTCGAGGGATTCTATGCCGCTGCACTGGTAGAGTGCGAACGATCCGATGGAGGTGATGCCGTCGGGAATGGTGACGGTGTCCTCGGCGGAGGGGTAGGCGACGATCGTGGTCCCGCCCACATCGGTCAGGATCACACCATCGGACACGGCGGAGAAGTGGTGGTTGCCGGAACCGACGGTGAACTTCACCTTGACGCAGCCGGTGAAGGCGTTGTCGCCGATGCTCGTGACCGACGAGGGGATGTCCACGGATGTCAGGGACGAGCAGAACGCGAAGGCGTTCTCCCCGATGGACCTGACGTTCCCACCGATGGTGACGGTGGTGATCGACGTGCACTGGTAGAACGCGTTCTTGGAGATGGATTCCACAGGGTGGCCGAGGTGTGTTTCGGGTATGTTCACAGAACCGGTGCGGGTCTTGTCGCATGCGGTGACGGACAGGGAGTCGTCGGGGTTGAGCACGTAGGTGACCCCGTTCGCGGTCATGGACGACAGTGTCGTGACGGTCTTGGCGGTCCAGTCTATGCTTACGACCTTGCCCCTCAGCTCCGTGTGGGAGATGGGGGTCTCGCCGTCCTTCATCGTGAATCCGTCTCCGAAGGCATCGGCTGTCACGGTCTCGATGGTCTCGTTGAACTTGATCGTGGATATCCTTTCCTGGTTCTCGAACGCCTTCTCCAAAACCGATTTGACGGTGTAGGTGGAGGATCCCAGGGACACCTCGTCGGGGATGATGACATCCGTGGTCGTGTCCAGGTCGTCGTAGTCCTTGATGGAGGCGTCATCGCCGGAGATGGTGTAGGTCACCTGCCCCAGGACGAGTTCGGAGATGGGGCAGCCCTCGAAGGAATCGGATTCGACGTCGGTGGAGGGGTCGATGGTCACCTTCGCGAGTGCGGTGCATCCCTCGAATGCGGAGCTGTCGATGTGGGTGACGCCGGATCCCATGGATACGGTGGTCAGGGTAGTGAGTCCCTTGAACGCCTCGGCACCGATGACGGTCACCCCGGTGCCGATGGTCACATCGGCCCCGGTCCCCCAGACGACCGTGGAGCAGGTACCGGAGACGGCGAGCAGTGTGTTCGTACCGGTGGAGAACCTGTCGTTGGACCGGTCGATGTCGAACACCACTCCCGCAGGGCATCCGAGGAACGGGTTCACACCCATGGAGGTCAGTCCCTTCCCGATTTTCACGTTCATGAGTGCGGAGCATCCCGCGAACGCATGGTCGTCGATGGACCTCACGCCGTCGGGGACGGTGACGG
>JAZODL010000036.1:0-11976 GCA_045596945.1 Candidatus Methanomethylophilaceae archaeon
TGTCATCCTGGGTAACCGAGGATTTCCGTCCTTGATGCCCACGCCCCCCGGTCATCCATGATGGTCGACCGGGGATGTCCACATCCACCCTCCCGTTTTTTCATGGATACACATCGGAACCGAGGGACAAGGGCCCGTGTCAACAGGGTCACTGGGTCGTCACACCCAGACATCCGTTCGGATCCGGGCACCATCTATATAGGGCTTGAAACTCACTACGGGGTCATGGAGCACATAATGACCGGAAAGGTCAAGGAAGTCTACAAGGTGGATGACGATACCCTCGAGTTCGCTTACACCGACAACATCTCTGTTTTCGACAAGATCATTCCCTCCAAGGTCCCCCACAAGGGTGCGACACTCTGCAGGACCGCGAAGTACTGGTTCAACCTCCTCACGAAGGAGGGAATCAACAACCACTACCTGAGCGAGCCCTCCCAGAACACCATGAGGGTGAAGAGGGTCGACATCATCAGGGACTACGACAAGATCGACACCACGACCACTAACTACCTGATCCCCCTCGAGGTCATCTGCAGGTACTACGCCGCCGGTTCCCTCCTGGACAGGATCAAGTCCGGGAAGGTCGCGGTCGAGGACCTCGGTTTCCCCGCGGGTCACGAGGTCGTCCGCGGCGAGAGGCTCCCCACGCCCTTCATCGAGTTCACCACCAAGCTGGAGGAGCACGACATGAACCTCACCGAGGCGGAGGCCAAGGAGATGGCCGGACTCACCGACGCCGAGATCCAGGAGATCAAGGACACCGTCCTCAGGGTCGACGCTATCATCGAGAGGGAGGCCGGCAAGCGCGGACTCATCCACTGCGACGGCAAGAAGGAGTTCGCCTTCGACAAGGAGAGGAGGCTCATGGTCATCGACACCTTCGGGACCCTCGACGAGGACCGCTGGTGGGACGCCGACGAGTACGCCAGGGGCAACATCGTCGAGCTCTCCAAGGAGTTCGTCCGCCAGTACTACCGCGAGTCCGGTTACCACAAGGCGCTCTACGACGCACGCGACGCCGGCGCCGAGGAGCCCGACATCCCCGCACTCCCCCAGGACATCGTCGACCGCGTGAGCAGGCTCTACGTCGACATGTACGAGAGGATCACCGGGGAGACCTTCTGAGGGGAACCCCTCAGAACAGGTCCACCGAAACCATCTTCGCCCCGATGGGGCACTCCAGATCGCCCTTCACGGCGGTCACGGAGTACTTCCCACCATCCCTCTTGCCCACCGCGTGGCAGAGGTGGTGGTTGGGGCACCCTATGTTCTCGCACTTGGACTCCTGGAAGGTGATGACGCTGCCCTCGATGGCGAGCTTCTTGGGTACGGCCGCGGCCGTTGGGACCTTCTCGACGCTGACCGCGGTGACGGAGTCCCCGTCGAACTCGTGGCAGTCGTGCTGCTGCGACCTGACCTCGACGACCCTGTACTTGGATCCCGGTTCCAGGTTGAAGCACACCCCCTTGAGCCTGCAGTCCTTGCATTCGGTGAGCGGTCCCATGTAGTAGAACTCCCTGCCGACCTCGGCATGGGCCTTTCCGAGCAACGTTATAAGTGCCATTTGATCACCTCAGATCACACCAGTGCTGCGTGCGACCGTCTCGGCCACCTGCTCGCTGATGCCCTTGTCGCCCAGGATCGTGAACCTGTCGGTCCTTATCTCATGGGCGTGAACCATCGCGTCGATCAGTTCCTCGTCGCTCAGTCCCAGCTGCGCCGCCGTGGTGGGGGCGCCTATGATCTCGAGCGTGTCCCTGATCTGCTGCCAGTCCCCTCCGTGGAGGTACATGGTCAGGATCGATGCGACCCCGCACTGTTCCCCGTGCAGGGCCCTTCCGGGGCATCTGAGGTCGATCATGTGCGATATCATGTGCTCGGCGCCGCTCGTGGGTCTGGAGCTGCCGGCCAGGCACATGGAGAATCCTGAAATTATGATGGGCTTGATCGCGTGCCAGACGCTCTCCTCGAGGTTGGGCTTGATGAGCCCGCAGTCGTCTAGGATGGACTCGGCGGCCATCCTGGAGAGTGCGTACGCCGATCTGCTGAAGGGGACGTTCCTGAGCCTCCTGGCGAAGTCCCAGTCGCGGAGGGCCGTCAGGTTGGACAGGACGTCGGCGCATCCGGATGCCAGCAGGCGGTAGGGGGCCTTCGCGATGACGCCGGTGTCCGCGACCACGCCCATGGGGGATGCGGACGTGACCGACTTGGACCCCATGTTGGACTTGAGCGAGGCCCTGTTGGATGTGATGCCGTCGTGGGCGGCGGACGTGGGGACGCTGATGAATGGCAGGTCGAGCTCCTTGGACACGATCTTGGCGGTGTCAATCTTGCTGCCGCCGCCGACCGCTATTATGAACCTCGATCCGAACTCGCGGACCTGCTCCTCGGCCTTGAGGACGTTGTCCGTGGTGGCGTCACCGACAAGGCACACGTCGATGTCGTACCCGTCCATGTGGTCTCTCACCGCGTTGCCCGCGGCCTCCATGGTGTTCCTCCCCGCGATTATGGTCCCGACACGGTCGGAGTGCAGTCCCGAGCACACGGCCCTCACCTCGCCGAGCACATCGTGGCCCGCAACGACGTTCCGGGGGAACTCAACCATCTTGGCCTTCTCGAAAATATCCATGTGCATCCCTGGTACGGTGAAAGGCGTCGGTGCCTATATAGTATGGTGCTCGGACCGGTCGTGTGGGGGACATCTAACTATACCCCGACCGCGTACCGTGGTGCATGCCGAGAGCCTTGATAGTGTGCGGTAGCGCCAGACCCGACGGGGTCACCATGTGCATGTGCACGTCCGCGGGGGAGCACCTCGCGTCCCTGGGATACGATGTGGAGACCGTCCTGCCCCACACGATGGACCTCCGTCACTGCACGGACTGCGGTGCCTGCGCCGGCGGACCGTGCGTCATAGACGACGGCATGGACCGCGTCTACGGGCTGTTCCGCGACGCGGACCTCCTGATCCTCGCCTCGCCCGTGCACTTCAGCGGCCCCTCGTCGCTGATAAAGACCCTCATGGACCGCTTCCAACCGTACTGGTACGACCGGGGTCTCCCGCATCCCGCGGGGGCTGTCGCCCTCCTCTGCGGAGGGGGACCGGAACCCAGGTTCGGGAACACGGTCTCCATATTCAGGGCGTTCTCGATAACCACGCGCATGGACTGGCTGGGGCACATGGAGTTTCCGGACACCGACCGTGTGGGTTCCGACGGCGCCCCGGAGGCGGTCCGTTCGTTCCTGGACTCGGTCCTCAGACCATGAAGGGCATTATCCTCGTGGGGAACCCGAGGGCGTCCGTACGGTCCGAACCGGTGAACGGTACCGCGGACGGGTAGTCCTCGCGAACCAGCTCCCATTCGTGGAACGGCAGGGAGTCGTCGGTGTCCAGTACGCACGTCCTGTAGAACCCGAGGTCCGACAGGTCCTCCAGGGTGCGTGTGACGGGGCCGCGGCCACCGCGCCTCGTCACGCACCTCCCCCCGACGACGTACACGACCGGGATCAGGCAGTCGGACACGCTGTGCATGTCCTCCAGCTCCGCATCCGACGCGGTGGTGTGGTAGGGGGCGAGGACCATCTCCGCATTGGTGTTGAACGCGTCGAACAGGTCCTCCACGAACTCGACGTGGGTCATGAACCATATGTCCGCACCGCGGACCCTCATGCCCTTGAGCACACCCTCGGTGAACGTCCTCATCCGGAGGCTCACGCAGTCGACGACGACCGCCGGCGCCCTGGCCTCGCGCACGGTGCCCGCAGACGTCGCCTCCCCGAACGGGGACCACCTGTCCCCGGTCACCGGGAGGGTCCCCTCGAAGCGGTGGTCGGTAACGACCATGGATCCGTCGCGGAACGATGTGAAGAACGCGGGCACGTCCATGGACGTCGTGAAGGACCGCATCCTATATGGCACTTAACTTCCCCGAGCATCCCGGCAACCGTAATATATCACCTAACGCGAAATACACTCCGAGGTTAGAAATGTCCAGAACATACGTCTGTCCCAAGTGCGGAACCGCGGTCGAACTCATCTACAACGGCGGGGGCATCCCCCAGTGCTGCGGGGAGCAGATGCAGCCCGTGGAGGTCAAGACCGAGGACTACGTCAAGGAGAAGCACGTCCCCTACATAGAGAAGGTGGACGGAGGCGTACTCGTCAAGGTAGGCAAGGAGACCGCCCACCCCATGGCGGACGACCACTACATCATCTACATCCAGATCTGCGCCGACGGTGTGCTCATGAGGAGGTACCTCAAGCCCGGGGACGCACCCGAGGCGTTCTTCAGGACCGATGCGGCCGAGATCACCGCATGGGAGTACTGCAACAAGCACGGTCTCTGGAAGTCCAACCAGTGACCCTCCCAAACGGGGCGGTGCGCCCCGTAAACCGTCACCGGGTGCGGTGCCGACCGTGCCGGTGACGGTCCCTTCGGCAACTAGTTATTATTACTTTCGCTCCCGGGAGCCTCCGGCGGACTCACCCGACGTCCACCCAGACCGTCCGGCCCCCCGATCCGCCGGTACCTCCCCGGGGGATACCCCCTTTAAATATGACTACCCCATCCCACGGTCGTGGTAAATGGTTCGTCGACTATTGAACAGAGAATGAGGAGCGCAGCGTCGAAGGACGCCGCGTCCGTCATGAGCGAGTACGACAGTAGGCCGGAAGGACACTACAATGAGGAGATCACGACATCCCGTATCAAATACGGTAAGAACGAGGTCACTAACCACAACAAGCACGTGGTACTCAAGAGACTATATCACTCATTCGTAAACGTATTCATAATCGCCTTAGCAGTAATCGACATTCTTTGGATGGTCCTTGATCCGGACATCATCTACTTCGTCATCCTCACCACCCTCATCCTCGTGAGCGGTACGATGACTTTCGTCCAGGAGACGCGTAGCAGCAAGGCCGCGGCCAAACTGGTGAGCATGGTCACCACGATCATCACGGTCCGCCGTGAGGGAGTGGAGACCGAGATCGACTCGAAGGAGCTCGTCGTGGGGGACATCATCATCCTCGACACGGGTGACATGGTCCCCGCCGATGTGAGGATCATCAGCTCCAACCACCTCAAGGTCGACCAGTCCGCCCTGACTGGTGAGTCCGGAGGTGTGACCAAGTACGCCCACACCAACGACTGTGAGCAGATCCTCGGATGCGACAACATGGCCTTCATGGGCACCAACGTCGTCGGCGGTTCCGCCGAGGCGGTGGTCGTCGCGGTCGGGGACGACACCATATTCGGATCCATGACGGAGAAGCTTTCCAAGAAGGGTCCGGCAACCACCTTTGACAAGGGCAGCAAGAAGACCGCGAACGTCCTGATCAAGATCATGGTGTACATGGTCCCGCCCGTGTTCCTGATCATGATCGCCAAGGACTACCTCAACGCGGGAACGTTCACATTCGACGGCTTCATGGAGGCCGTCGTGTTCTCACTGACGCTGGCGATCGGACTCATGCCCGAGATGCTGGCGACCATCGTCTCCACCAACCTCGCCAAGGGTGCGGTGGACATGTCCAAGAACAAGGTCATCGTCAAGGACACCACCGCGATCCAGAACTTCGGTGCGATGGACGTCCTCTGCTCCGACAAGACGGGTACCCTCACCCAGAACAGGATCTCCGTCGAGACCATCAACGACGTCTACGGCAACCCCAGCCACTCCGTCGAGCTCATGGCCTGCCTCAACAGCGGCAACCTGAAGTCCTCGACCAACCAGATCGACTGGGCGCTGGACGAGTACGCCGAGGAGTTCCTCGACGTCGAGGAGATGGAGAGGTACGCCTACGTGGCGGACGTCCCCTTCGACTTCGTCAGGAGGAGGGCCACCGTCGTCGTCAACAAGGACGACGAGGTCAACATGATGATCACCAAGGGTGCGATCCCCGAGATCCTGTCCATATCCGTCGGGTACCTGGACGAGGAGAGGAACATCCAGCCCCTCGACGACAGGATGACCAACGAGCTCCTGGGCCTCGTGGAGTGGTACAGCCAGAAGGGCATGCGCGTCCTGGGTATCACCCACAAGTACCTGCCCGTCGGCCGCACCGAGTTCACCGCCGCGGACGAGTCCGACCAGATTTTCGCAGGTTTTATGGTCTTCACCGACCCCGTGAAGCCCTCTGCCAAGGTCGCCATCAGCGACATGAGGGAGTACGGCATCGAGGTCAAGGTCCTCACCGGTGACAACGAGTATGTCTCCGCGCACGTCTGCAACGAGCTGGGCATGGATGTGGAGAACATCCTCATCGGAACCCAGATCGACGAGATGAGCGACGAGGAGCTCAAGGCGGCGGTGGAGAGCACGAGCATCTTCGCACGTCTCACCCCCGACAACAAGTCCCGTATCGTCCTGGCGCTCCGTGCGAACGGACACACCGTCGGACTCATGGGTGACGGCATCAACGATGTCGTCGCCATGAAGAACGCCGACGTGAGCATATCCGTCGACACCGGGTCCGACATCGCCAAGGAGACCGCCAGCATGATCCTTCTCGAGAAGGACCTCGGAATCCTCAAGACCGGGGCCATCGAGGGAAGGAAGGTCTACGTCAACACCATCAAGTACGTCAAGATGATCGGTTCGATCAACTTCGGATACATGTTCTCGCTGATCCTCGGATCGCTCCTGTTCAACTTCGAGCCCATGGGTGCGATCATGATCCTGATCTTCAACCTGATCAACGACTTCGCCTGCATGGTCATCCCGTGGGACAAGGTCGAGGACGAGTTCGTCCGCAAACCGCGTACATGGGATCCGGACAACCTCAAGTCGGTTATGTTCAGGTACGGACCGATGTGCCCCATCACCGACATAATGACCTGGTTGTTCATGATCTTCGTCGTGTTCGCCGCCGTGCCCGTCGAGGGATACGGAACCGCGATGGACGCCGTCCTCAGCGGTGACGATCTCAGCACCACGGCACCCGCCGTCATGATCCTGTTCCAGTCCATCTGGTGCATAGAGCAGTACTGGATGCAGGTCTGGTCGATCCATATCGTGCGTACCAACAAGCTGCCCTTCTTCCAGGCCTGGTCCTCCAAGATCCTGGTGGCCACGACCATCATCGCGCTGGTCGTCGGTACGACGCTCCCCTTCACCGGGGGCCTCTGGGCCGCCATCGCCGGATTCGATGGCGAGATGCTCGCGATCCCGATGTTCACCCTGCTGTGGATGCCGTTCATAGCATGCGTGTACTTCTTCGGATCGCACCTCGTCAAGAAGCACATGCTCAAGACCAAGGGATACTTCGCCTGTTGAGCGATCCCACCGTGGCGGCACGGCCGCCACGGGAAAACACCCTTAACCCGTTCTCATCCGTCGGTTTCCGCGGATCCATCCGTGCCGGTCATGCCATGTCCTGTGCTATCATGTAGCATTGATTTAAATACAACAACGTCCATCATGTTGATGATGCGTCAACAGGCCGTTGCAAGCATCCGCGGCATCCGTGTGCCGTGGCAGCCTCCAGAACCCGCCGCCCCCGGCGGCGGGCGACCAGGGTCCGTTCTCCCCCGGGTGGCCTGTACCGGGAAGTTCATCGAATCACAGTATGCACCCCATTAACGATCGATTTTCACATTCTCAAATGATTGTTTTAAATATTATGACGAAAATCCACCATCAACCGTCCGAGGTCATTGAGATGATCTGCAACACGATTCAGCTTGGTCTTATTCTTCTTATCTGACCCAGTTGACAGTAGGACGGTTTGGTGGTTTTTATGAAGACGACGCAAACCAGTGAGAACTCTCGGTATTCGAAGGAGATGGTGGCGATGAGCCCGTTCAACCAGGTTGCCCTCGGTCTTCTTAGTCATGCCGATAATGTATGCTTATTCGACACGACCCTGAGGGACGGAGAGCAGGCGCCGGGCATCGCACTCGGCCAGGACGACAAGATCCGCATCGCACTCTCCCTCGACGACCTCGGTGTGGACATGATGGAGGCCGGTTTCGCCGCCTCGTCCGACATGGAGAGGGAGACGATACGCAGGATCGTGGCGGAGAAGCCCCGTGCGAGGGTGTGCAGTCTCGCACGTTCCGTCAGGTCCGATGTGGACGCGGTAATAGACACCGGTGCGGACTTCATCCACACCTTCATCGCGACATCCGACCTGCACATGCGGTACAAGCTGAAGATGACGCCCGAGGACGTCAGGGCACGTGCCGTGGACACCGTGGAGTACGCCCGCGATCACGGTCTGGAGGTCCAGTTCTCATGCGAGGATGCGACCAGGTCCGACCTGGGCTTCATGAAGTCCGTCTACAAGGCGGTGGAGGAGGCGGGGGCATCGTCGATCAACATCCCCGACACCGTCGGTGTCATCGTGCCCCAGGGCATGTCCTACCTGGTCGGGGAGATCCGCAGGGAGGTGGGCATCCCCATCGCGGTCCACTGCCACAACGACATGGGACTCGCGGTGGCCAACACCATCGCGGCCGTCGAAGCCGGTGCATCCATCTGCCACGTCACCGTGAACGGCATCGGGGAGAGGACCGGCAACGCCGCTCTGGAGGAGGTAGCGGTCAACCTGTTCATGAACTACGGCGTCGAGACCGTGGACCTGTCCAAGATCGGTCAGACCGCCAGACTGGTCGAGAGGATCACCGGCTTCCCCATGGCGTACAACAAGCCCGTGGTGGGCAGGAACGCCTTCGCGCACGAGTCAGGTATCCATGTCCACGGTGTCATGGGCAACAGCCTGACGTACGAACCGTTCAAACCCGAACTGGTGGGCGTGGACAGGAACATCGTCGTGGGCAAGCACTCCGGCGTGCACTCCGTGAAGGGCAGGCTGGAGGAGCTGAAGGTCAGGTTCCCCGATGATCTGATGCCCGCCCTGATGGAGGAGATCAAATCCATCGCCGTCGGAGGCAAGGAGATCGACGACGCAGAGCTGCTGGCCATCGCCGACCACGTCCGCTGGAAGGACGGGGTCGGTGAGGACAGGGTCGTCCTCGAGAGCTTCGCCGTGTTCACCGGGAAGGACATCACATCGACGTCCACCGTCACGGTCTCCATCGACGGTGAGAGGAGGACCTGCTCCAGGACCGGTGTCGGTCCGGTGGACGCCTCGTTGAAGGCGATAAGCGAGGCCGTCAACGAGAACATCAAACTCGACCAGTACAAGCTGTCCGCGGTCACCGGGGGCGGCGACTCGATCTGCGAGGTCACGGTGATGGTCGGCAACGTTCAGAACGACGGCAACCACTCGGTCGGCAGGTCCGTCGGCCTGGATGTGGTGCAGACATCGGTGGAGGCGCTGATGGCTGCGATAAACAGGGATTACTCGAGGAAGGAGGAGTGAGAATGGGAAAGACGATTGTTGAGAAGATCCTCTCGGAGAAGTCCGGGACGGACGCGCGCGCTGGCCAGATCGTCATGGCCGATGTGGACTACGTGATGGTGAACGATGTCACCGGACCCATCGCGTTCCGCGAGTACGAGAAGCTGGGCACCTGCACCATGCACAAGGACCGCATGGTGCTGATCCCCGACCACTACGTCCCCAACAAGGACATCGCATCCGCCGAGCAGGCGAGGGAGATGAGGGACTTCGCCGGGAGGCACGGCATCGAGAACTACTTCGAGGTCGGCAGGGGAGGGGTCTGCCACCAGGTGATGGTCGAGGAGGGCTTCGCGGCCCCCGGCAGACTCATCGTCGGTGCGGACTCCCACACATGCACCTACGGGGGCATCAACGCCCTGTCCACCGGTATCGGATCCACCGAGGCCGCCGCGGCCTTCGCCACCGGCAGGCTGTGGTTCAAGGTACCCGAGACCATCAAGGTCGTGCTCAGGGGATCGTTCCGCAGGCACGTCGGGGGGAAGGACCTGATAATCAGGATCATCACCGACATCGGTGTCGACGGTGCCAACTACCGTGCCTTCGAGTTCCACGGCGACGTGGGCAACGTCCCCGTCGCGGACAGGCTGACCATCTCCAACATGGCCATCGAGGCCGGTGGGAAGGCGGGCATATTCCCCTGCGACGACCTGACGCGCGAGTACATCGCCGGCAGGGTCAGGGGCGGGTACACCCCCGTGGACGCCGACCCCGATGCGGAGTACTGCATGACCCTGGAGTACGACCTCGGCGAGCTGGAGCCCATGGTGGCGTTCCCCCACCTCCCCAGCAACGGCCACCCCGTGAGGGGGACCGACGTCAGGATCGACCAGGCATACCTCGGGTCCTGCACCAACGGCAGGATCGAGGACATGAGGATCGCCGCGGAGATCGTAAGGGGACGCACCGTCGCCCCCGGCGTCAGGTTCCTGGTCGTGCCCGCATCCCAGAGGGTCTACAGGCAGATGATCGACGAGGGCCTCATGCAGGTGTTCCTCGACTGCGGGGCCTTCGTGTCCGGACCCACCTGCGGCGCGTGCCTCGGGGGATACATGGGCATCCTCGCCTCCGGCGAGAGGGCCGTCTCCTCCACCAACAGGAACTTCATCGGCAGGATGGGCGACAAGGACTCCGAGGTCTACCTCGCCGGTCCTGCCGTCGTCGCTGCGTCCGCCATCGCCGGCAGGATAGTCACCCCCGACGACCTGGAGGTGGTCTGATGGACAGGCTGACCGGGAGGATATGGGTCTTCGGCGACAACGTCGACACCGACCAGATCATCCCCGCAGAGAGGCTGGTGTCCACCAACCTGGACCACCTCGACGATTTCATCTTCGAGAAGGTAAGGCCAGGTTTCGCGCAGGAGGTCCGCAAGGGGGACATCCTCGTCGCCGGCAGGAACTTCGGATGCGGCTCCTCCAGGGAGCACGCCCCCCTGTCCCTGATGCAGGCGGGTTTCTCGTGCATCGTCGCCGAGTCCTTCGCCCGCATCTTCTACAGGAACTCCATGAACATCGGGCTCCTCCTGGTCGAGTGCCCCGTCGGGTCCCCCGCCGAGGGTTCCGAGATGACCGTGGATCCCGACAACGGCAGCCTGGAGGTGGACGGACGGGTCCACTCGTTCCCCGGGTACCCGCCGTTCATCACGGAGCTGGTCCGTAGCGGCGGACTCATGAACATGGTCAGGGAGGGGAGGATATGAGGCACCTCGCCATCGTCCCCGGTGACGGCATCGGGAAGGAGGTCATCGCCGCCGGCATGGAGGTGCTCGAGGCGGTCTCCGAGATCTCCTCGTTCTCCTTCGACGCCGAGTACCTGGACATCGGATCCGACCGCTACCTCGCCACCGGGGAGCTCCTCACCGACGAGGACATCTCCGTGATGGGGTCCAAGGACGCGGTGTACTTCGGAGCCATAGGCGATCCGAGGGTCGCACCCGGGGTCCTCGAACAGGGCATCCTGCTCCGCATGAGGGCCGTCTTCGACCAGTACATCAACCTCAGGCCCGTCACGTCCTGGTTCCCCCTTGTGCCCCTGAAGAGGCAGGTGGACTTCGACATACACTTCCTTAGGGAGAACACCGAGGACTTCTACATGGGTGCCGGAGGGCACTTCGGACCCTCCCACGGGAGCAACCCCCACGTCCACGTGGAGAGGGGCATGTACACCCTCGACCTGGACCTGTCCGCCGAGTCCTCCAACGGGGACGACTTCGCGTTCGAGGTCGGTCTACTGTCCAGACGCGGTGTCGAGAGGTTCGCGGACTACGCGTTCAGGTACGCCTCCGACAGGGGCGACACCAAGGTCACCCTCGTGGACAAGGCCAACGTCTGCACGCACATCTACGGCATGCAGAGGGAGGTGTTCCGGGAGAAGTCCGCGGAGTACGGGATCGACCTGGAGTTCATGTTCGTCGATGCCATGGCGATGGCGATGATCGTCCGTCCCGAGACATTCGGCACCGTGGCGGTCCCCAACCTGTTCGGAGACATCCTCACCGACCTGGGCGCACAGCTCCAGGGCGGACTCGGCATGGGCGGCAGCGGGAACATCAACCCCGGGGGCGTCAGCATGTTCGAACCCATCCACGGGTCCGCACCCGA
>JAZODL010000037.1:0-4179 GCA_045596945.1 Candidatus Methanomethylophilaceae archaeon
GTCATCGGGGGGCCGGAGGCAGGCTGCGAGATGGAGTCGGGGCTCTTCGGGGAGCTCCCCGCCGAGCTGTCCTTCGACCGCGGTGAATACGAGGACACGGTGCCCTGGGCGAGATCGGCCGTCTCGCGTGCGTTATAAGAAGAGGTCACCTTTTTATACTCCCTATATAATCGCGACGATAGCCTCGCCGCCTAGATATGATTCGGAGGATCAGACTATGGCAAGAATGCACACAAGAAGAAAGGGAAAATCCTGTTCCAAACGCCCCATGGTTTCCGAGAATCCTGCATGGGTTCCTCTCAACGCCACCGAGATTGAGGACATTGTAGTGAAGCTCGCGAAAGACGGAGTCATCTCCGCGAAGATCGGACTCATCCTCAGGGACCAGTACGGTGTCCCCGATGTCAAGCTCGCAACCGGAAAGACCGTCACCAAGATCATGGCCGAGAAAGGGGTCGCACCTTCCCTTCCCGAAGACCTTTCCAACCTCATGAGGCGCGCAATCGACCTGAATGTCCACCTCAGGGACAACAGGGGAGATGTCTCCAACAAGAGGGGTCTCAACATGATCGAGGCAAAGATCAGGAGGCTCGAGCGCTACTACAAGAGGAACGGTGTCCTTCCCGCAGAGTGGAAATACTCTCTCAGCAACGCGGAACTCATGCTTAAGTGAGCTCCCATGGAGACCGAGGTCCCTTCAAAACTTCTTACCACCCTTTCCACTGCCGCGGACATCGTGCGCAAACACGATTTCGTGCAGGTTTTCTCACACTACGATGCGGATGGCGTGTCGTCCGCGGCCATCATCGCCAAGACGCTCCTGCGTGCCGGGAAGGAGTTCAGGGTCACCCTGTTCACCACCCTCAACGACGTCAACATGGACATAATCCGCAACACGAAGGCGGAGTGCATGATCATAACCGACCTGGGAGCATCGTACATAGACCAACTCGACGCCATGGACTGCGACATCGTGGTCCTGGACCACCACACCGTCATCTCCGAGGCCGGGAGGGTATGCTACGCCAACCCCCACCTCTACGGGATCGACGGGATGACGTCCGGATGCGGGGCGACCATGTCGCTCCTGTTCTCCGTGACGATGGACGAATCCAACTGGGACCTGGTCCAGGTCGCCTTCGCCGGTATCGCCGGGGACAGACAGCACATCAACGGCCTCACCGGACTCAACACCCATCTCCTCGAGGAGGGTGTCAGGAGGGGCTACATAGAGGAGATGGCCGGATCACTGATCCCCTCCGGGGACCTGATGACGGAACTGTTCCTCACCACCGACCCGTACATACGCGGCGTCAGCGGGGACAGCGAGGGTGTGTCCAAGCTCCTGTCCGATGCGGGCATCCCCCACGGGAAGTCCTTCATCGACCTCGACGAGGAAGAGAGGAGGAGGCTGTCGTCCCTCATCGCGGTGAAGCTGACCGCGCAGGGCGTCCAGATGTCGTCCATGAACGAGATCGCACGCAAGAGGTACTATCTGAAGGGCATGAGGATGGATGCGGAGCAGCTCTCCGCGATCCTCAACGGCTGCGGCCGCTCCGGTGTCGGCGGGATAGGCGTCGCCGCGGGCATGGGCGACGAGAGGTCGCTCACGATCGGCAGGGAGCTCACCCGCGAGTCCGCCAGGGCCGTCGTCGAGAGTATGGTGGCCCTCGATGCGACGGGACTCAACCAGATGGAGCACATACAGTGGTTCGACAGCACGGACTCCGGGTTCACCGGGATGCTGTGCGGAATCGCGATGCAGTGCATAGGCCACCCCGACAAACCCACCATAGGGCTCAACAGGTCCAAGGACCCCGTGAACATCTCCTCGAGGGGGATGTGGTCCCAGCTCGACAGGGGTGTCGACCTCTCCGTCGTCATGAGGGAGGGTTGTGCATCCGTCGGCGGCAGCGGCGGAGGTCACAGGATAGCGTCCGGAGGTTCCGTACCCGCGGACAAGGTGGACGAGTTCCTCGCGAGGATCGACGCGATGGTCGCATCCCAGATCGGTTCCTCCAGGTGACCTCGACCTCATCCGTCCTGAAACGCTGCCTCACGGCGGTCTCGGACACATCCATACGGACACCCGACTTGTACATCTCGTTGCCCAGACACGCTATCATGGCGCCGTTGTCCATGCAGAACCTGCGGTCCGGGACGAACATCTCCGCCCCCCTGGCCTCGGCCATCTCGGACACCATCTCCCTGAGACGCATGTTCTGTGCGACACCGCCACCCAGGAGGACCTCGTCCTTGCCTATGTGGGCCATGGCACGTTCCGTGACCTCGGTGAGCATCGCGAAAGCGGTCTCCTGGACGGAGAAGGCTATGTCCTCCAACGGTACACCCTTGCGGTGGAGGGACAGCGCCGCGGTCATGAGACCGGAGAACGCGACGTCCATGCCCTTGACGGAGTACGGGAGCTCGTGGTAACGGCTACCGTCCTTCGCGAGCTTCTCGAATACGGGTCCCGCATAGAACCCCATCCCCAGATCGCGTCCGAGCTTGTCCAGCATGTTTCCTATACCGATGTCCTGCGTCTCGCCGAATATCCTGTAACGGCCCTCGGCGAAGGCTATGACCTGGGTGTTGCCCCCGGATGCGTACAGCAGCGCGGGGTCGTCGCAACCGGTGAGCGCCCTGCCGATCTCGATGTGCGCGATGCAGTGGTTCACACCCACTATGGGGACCCCCATTGCGCAGGAGAACGCGCGGGCGGCGGTGCCGGCCACACGCAGACACGGACCCAGACCCGGACCCATGGAGAACGAGACGAGGTCCACGTTGCCAGGGGTCAGGCCCGCTGCATCCAACGCATTGCCGATTATTCCGGAAACCACATCGGCATGGTGGTTGGCGGCCTCCCTGGGGTGCAGTCCACCCTCGGCCGGACGGAACATGTCCAGCTCGTTCGCCAGGACGTTGTTGTCAGAGTCGACTATACCCACGCCCAGTGTGTGGGCGGTGCCCTCGATGCCGAGTGTGATCATCGTGGCGTGATGGCCGAACTCCCAGATAAAATCTATTCCGGTTTTCCACTTGTTTTTCCTCAGACATTAATCGTTTTTTGTGTTCGATATCGCTCATACTCTAATTAAAGTAGAGTTAATGAACACGTGTTTATACAAAAGGTATAAGTACTATAACTCTATGAGGAGTCATGCTGGGCTCGTGGTCTAGGGGTTATGACGTCGCCTTGACATGGCGGAGGTCGCCGGTTCAAATCCGGCCGGGCCCACCAGCTTTTCCATTTCTTGATCCTTCGGGCATTTCGTTCCCATCGGATTCGGATGTGATTGTATGAGTATCTCACAGACTCTGACAGATATATTCACCCCCCTCAACACCTACATCTGGTACATCGCTTTCGTGTTCCTTGTAGGTCTGGGACTCTACTTCTTCATCAGGCTCAAGGCCCTGCCCATCCTGAAGATCAGGGAGACGTCCAAACTGTCGCTCTCGGGTGCGACGGAAGGGGACAGCAGTAAAACAGTATCGTCGTTCGAAGCCTTCTGTATCGGCCTCGGTGCACGTGTCGGTGTAGGTAACATCGCCGGTGTCGCAGGTGCGATCGTCGCAGGAGGTCCCGGTGCGGTCTTCTGGATGTGGATCTTCGCCATCATCGGTTCCGCCAGCAGCTTCATGGAGTCCGTCCTCTCCCAGATCTACAAGGAGAAGAAGGAGGATGGACAGTTCCACAGCGGACCCGCGTACTACGTGCAGAAGGGACTCAAGAGCCGTCCCCTCGCCATCGTCCTGGCGATCATGATCGTCATCACTTTCGGTATCGGATTCGTCGGCGTCCAGGCCGCCAGCTCCGTCAGTGCACTCTCCAATGCGTTCTCGTTTGAGAACAGCACATACGTCTTCGCAGCGATAATCGCATTCGCAGCGGCCATCATCATCTTCGGTGGTGTCAAGAGAATCGCGACCTTCGCCGCGAAGGTCGTCCCCGCCATGGCGGTCCTCTGGCTGCTCCTCGGTGCGGTCGTCATCGCCATGAACTACGAGCACATCATCGACGCCGTCGTCATGATATTCTCCTACGCGTTCGGACTGGAGCAGGTCGCAGGCGGTCTCCTCGGAGCCGTCATCATGAACGGTCTCAAGCGCGGTGTGTTCTCCAACGAGGCAGGTCTCGGTTCCATCGCAAACATCGCCGGTACCGCAGACGTC
>JAZODL010000038.1:0-6379 GCA_045596945.1 Candidatus Methanomethylophilaceae archaeon
TGGATGCCCGTGTCCGCATGGAGCTCAGGTACGAGCTCCGCAGGATAGTCAAGAGGCTCGGGATCACAGTCCTGCACGTCACCCACGACCAGGAGGAGGCGATGTCCGTGTCCGACAGGATCGTCCTCATGCGCTACGGGGCGATAGCCGAGACGGGTTCGCCCCTGGAGATCTACAGGCACCCGAAGTCGGTGTTCGCAGCCAACTTCATCGGGGAGACGAACCTCCTCGAGTGCACGGTCTCGGACAAGTCCAAAATGGGGAAGACGAAGGTCCGCCTCAGGGGTGGGCCGGAGATTAGGGTGTCCAGGACCAACTTCAACATAGGGGACCCCGTCGTGATATCGGTCCGTCCCGAGCATGTTTACTCCGCCATCGACGGACTGAGGGCGGAGGTCACGGACGTGGTCTTCATGGGGACCTACTGGAGGGTCCGCACCATCGCGGAGACCCGCGACCACATCGAGTACAACGTATCGACCAGTGACGAGATCCCCGGGGTCGGGGACCTGGTCCACCTGGTCTTCAACAAGAAGGCGACCGTCGTGTTCGCCAGACCCGAGGGCGGGATAGAGGAGGAGATTAGACTTGAGTGACGAGGCGAAGAATCTGCTTGGATGGTTCGGTAAGAGGAAGTCAAACGTTGTCCACAACGGCATGGAGGCCCATGCGATATCGGTCCTGGACTGCGTCCTGGAGCTGGGAATGGCCCTGAGGGCGATGGAGGTCGGAGAGGGATCCGAGGCCGCCCGGTGCATCGACAGGCTGATCGTGAACGAGCGCGAGGCGGACGCACAGGAGGACGAGCTCAGCGTGCAGCTGAGCATAGGGGACCTCAGCTCCCAGGAGAGGGAGGACCTCCTCCACTTCGTCCGCAAGACAGACCATATAGCCAACTGGTGCAAGGAGGCGGCCCTCCACATCCAGCTCATCCGCGAGACCGGCGCGTCCGTCCCCGCTGGGATCTGGGAGCTGATGGTCTCCACGGCATCCGACCTTGAGACGGAGGTCAAGTTCCTGGTCAACGGCATCCACATGATGGGTGCCGGCGAGGGGGACATCCGCACCTGCATCGAGGGTGTGAGGTCCCAGGAGAGGTTGATCGACAACGCCACGTACACCTTGACCAAGGAGATCCACATGTCCGACATGGACTACAGGGCGATCATGCTGTCGTCCAAGATCGTGGATTCGCTGGAGCAGGCGGCCGATACGTGCAAGGGCTGTGCGGACACCATAGGGATCCTGCTGGTATCGAGGGGTATCTGAAGATGAAGTACTCATCCAGATCCAACGGAATCCGCGGTATAGTCAACGACGGTTTCCATGTGGAACTGGCTTTGAAGGTCGGGATGATCGTGGGCAGCAGATACCACGGCACCATAGCGGTCGGTTCCGACACCAGGGTTTCGAGCGAGATGTTCAGGTCGGCGGTGTCCGCGGGTCTGATGGCGTCGGGTTCCAATGTCGTCGACCTCGGGGTCCTCCCGACCCCGGCGTTCCAGTACTACGTCAGGTCCCATGCAGTGGAGGGAGGTGTGATGCTCACCGCATCCCACAACCCCCCGGAGTACAACGGGATCAAGATAATCGACTCTGAAGGTCTGGAGGACCCGTTCCTGAGGGACATGGCTCCGGAGGACATCATGGATGCACAGGCCGACAGGGTCACCTGGGCGGACGTGGGGGAGGCCGTGGAGATGGGGGACTGCACAGGGGACTACATCGATGCGATAGTGTCCCTGGTGGATGCCGATGCCATACGTTCCGCCGACCTGAAGGTCTGTGTGGAGTGTGCGAACGGCTCCGCGTTCGTGTTGGTCCCGGAGGTCCTCCGCCGTCTCGGGGTCCGCATGATAACCATGAACGGCAGTGCCCGCGGGGAGCTCACCGGCAGGGACTCCGAACTCACCTTCGCGAACCTGGAGAACCTGTGCTACCTCACCCGGCAGACCGGATGCGACCTGGGCGTGGCGTTCGACATGGATGCCGACCGTTGTCTGTTCGCGGATGCCGACGGCAACCCCGTTCCGGGAGACAAGAGTTTCGCAATAATCGTGCGTTCCGTCCTGGAGAGGAGGAAGGGCAAGGTGGTCGCACCCGTGAGCACGTCTTCGGCGGTGGAGGACACCGTGGATGCCTGTGGCGGGATCATGAAGTACTCCGCCGTCGGTTCACCGGCCGTCGTCAAGAAGGTCATGGAGTACGGGGCGATCCTCGGCGGCGAGATCAACGGGGGTATAATCTTCCCGGAACTCCAGTACTGTCGTGATGCGACCATGTGCCTGGTGAAGATGCTGGAATGCGTCGCCAGGAACGGTCCCCTCTCGGAGCAGGCGGCACAGGTACCGGACTATCATTACCAGAACTCGTCGGTGTCCTGCACGGACGAGCAGAAGAGGCTGCTGGTCGATCGCTTCCGCGACATGACCTCTGATATGCAGAGGGACATAACGGACGGTGTCAAGCTCTTCTTCGACGACGGATGGGTCCTCCTGAGGCCTTCCGCCACGGAACCGGTGTTCAGGGTCTACTCCCAATCCACGGATGGCGGAACGGCGACCGATCGTCTCGAGGAGTACCTCTCCGAGATAAGGCGCAACCTCTGACTCAGCATCTGAGGTTCTTGGCGTGCACCGCCATGACCTCGTTGATGTACCTGGCGGCGAGAATGGACGTTATCCCTGCGGGATCGGCCGGGGGACAGACCTCCACGACATCGAATCCCGCGAGTCTGTCTCCGATCTCGTTGATGACCTTCTTGACGTCCATGGGCATGAGTCCGAAGGGTTCGGGTGTACCGGTTCCGGGTGCGAACGCGGGGTCGATGCCGTCTATGTCGACCGTGAGGTAGACGCGCTCGTTCCTGACGCTCTCCAACGCGGTCTTGATGGCCCATCCTATCCCCTTGTCCATGATGTCGTACGAGCTGATGAACGGGATGACATCGTCCCTGTCCAACTCCTCCTCGCCGATCGCGCGGCAGCCGAGGACGAAGACGTTGTCGATGCCGAGGTGTTCGGCGGCCCTCCTGGTGATGCAGGCGTGGCTGTTGGGGGAGCCGAGGTACTCGTCCCTGGAGTCCAGGTGTGCGTCGATGGAGATCAGTGCGATGTCGTCGCTCTCGAAGTTCCTGATGATGGGGATGTTGATGGAGTGCTCTCCGCCCATCGCGATGGTGAACTTGCCGTCGCGTATCGCGGGACCCATCGCGAAATCCACCTCCGCGAACATGTCCTCGGGGAGGATGAAGTCATCGCAGTTCCCGTAATCGCAGACGTTGAGCACGGGCTGGTTGAGTCCGTGTTCGAAATGGATCTCCTCAAAATTGTAGGAGGCCCGCCTTATGGCGGTGGGGGCCTCCCTTGCTCCCGCTTTGAAGCAGGAGGTGTGATCGTACGGGATGCCGTATATCACGACGTCGGCATCGTTGTACTCAGATTCAGCGCCAGCGTATCCGATCCCGTACGATATTGTATCAGACCTCACATGATCTTGTATCTGCCCATCGCGACGAGGTACAGGAGCTCTCCGCCCTCCTCGACAGGCTGCTCGTGGTCGGCGTTGATCTCGACGGAGATCTGCTCGAATGTCTCGAGATCCATGATCATGGCCTCGTTTCCGGAGATGGACAGGACCTGTCCCTTCCTCTTGTCGATCATGGGGACCTGCACCTTGGTGCTGACAGGTCCGACGATGGATTTCTTCGCGCCGGTGAAGATGCTGACCGCATCGATGTTCGCCTTTGCGGATCCGTGCTTACCGGGCTTGGAGGTCGTGATCTTGACGATCTTGCAGGGTTCCTCGTCGACGTTGACGTACCTTCCCTCTTTCAGCTCTCTGATCTCTTTCATCTCCCACATTGGTCTCACTCACCTTTTTAGTAGATTCCCGACTCATGGCCGGTAGTTCACTTCCCTTCTGGAAGCGTGTACATACAGGCCGAACATAGTTACGGACCTCATGTTATCTGGCCACCCTATCGGTTAATTGATAGATAAAGGGTTTCCCGCCACGGCCTTTCAGCGTCTGGGTTTGCGTCCCTTCCTGTTGCCTGGCTTCCCCTTCCTCTGGGGCTTCTTCGGGGGGTCCGGGTACCTCCTCCTGATGTCCTCGACCCTCGCCTGGAACTCCTCGTTGAGGAGGTCCCCGCGGAACTCGCCGTGGTGCTGGTCCACTTTGGCGGCGATGAGCACCTTGCCCGCAAGGGCACGTGCGATGTTGCCCCTCTGCCAGTACGGTGCCCTGTGGATGTCGGGGTGCTGGAATATCACGCCGTGCTTCGGGGGCCTCTTCCCGGACTTGAGGTGGCGGAACATCGCCTTCTCCGCCCCGAGGAGCTGCACCGTGGACGAGGGGAGCGTGGACAGCCTCTCCAGTCCGCCGGCCAGGGAGATCATCCTGGCGGCCAGGGCGCCTCCGAGGAGCGCGCACATGTTGGGGCAGGTCTCCTCGACGATGCCCTGGATGTACGCCTCTGTGCGCTCCCTGTCGTCGTAGAGGCGGTACAGGGTGTCGGCGAGGTCCATGACCGCGCGCATGTCGTCGGGTTCGAAATCCGAACCTATGGATTGGATGTCGACCCCCAGCTCCTCTATTATCTCATCCCTCTCGCCGTATCTGGAGACCAGATCGGCGTAGCGGGAGTCGTGGGCGTAGTCCGCCAGCTCGGGGAAGTGCATCCCGTACCACTCGTGCAGGCGCTCGTTGTAGAGGTTTATGGTGGCGATCTGGTCGTCGAGGTTCCTGATGGCCTGGACCAGGTTCCTGTCGCGGGGGACGGGCTCCGAGGTCCTGAGTTTACCGAGGCCCATCATGGCCTCGTGCATGAACGCGTCGTCGAAACCGTATTTCTGCGGTGTTATGAACGACGAGTCGAACAGCTCCGGCTTCCCGAGCTCGGACTGCCTGCGGTCGGACACCGCCAGTCTGCCCTCGACCTGGGATGCGAGCTCCCTCTCGGCGTCCAGCAGGGAACCCCTCTGCACCGATGCGAGCAGTTCCGCAACGGCGGCGGGGTCCCTGGGCATGAGTCTCTTGTCGATGATCCTCCCGGACTTCTCGTCGCACAGGAAGACACCGAACCACTTCGTGACAAGGATGGTCATGATCACATCTCCGATAGTCTCTCGATCTCGTCGGCGGGGAGGTCGGACACGTCCCCTGCCAGCAGTTGCAGCCTCGCCTGGAACTCCAGTTCCTCCATCCTGTTGTACGCCTCCTCCAGGGTCCTTCCCTGTGTGAGGGCACCGTGCCTCTCCATGAGCATGGCGCGGGCGGCATGGTGTTCGGAGACGGCGTCCACAAGCTCCTGGGAGCCGGGAGTGCAGTACCCGATCATCGGGACCTCCCCGAGCAGCAGAACGCCCTCGGGTGTGAGGTTGCACCTCATGCCCTCCCCGCGTACGGCGAGCGTCGTGCAGTGCAGGGGGTGGCAGTGGACCACGGCTCCGGTGTCGGGGTTGAGGTTGTACAGTGCCAGATGGAACCTGTGCTCGATGGAGGGCTTCCCCTCCGACAGGACCGACCCGTCCGTTCCCAGGAGGACCATGTCCTCCGGTTCCAGCAGACCCTTGTTCCTGCCCGAGGGGGTGATCAGGATCTCCGAGTCCCCCACCTTCACGCTCATGTTCCCGCCGGCCGACACAGTGAGGTTGCGGTCGTAGAGCATCCTGCAGACGTCCCTGGGGGCCCTGCGGGCGTACGACTCGTTCACTGCCTCACCCTGTGTATCTCGTCCGGTCTCAGGATCCCCATCTCGGTGATGAACCCGGTGACGAGCTCCGCCGGCGTCACGTCGAACGCGGGGTTCAGCGCTTTGGATCCCACGGGGGCGATCCTCGTGTCCCCCACCATGGTGACCTCCTCCTCCGACCTCTGCTCGATGACGATGTCCTTCCCGGTCCTGGTACCGAAGTCGAACGTCGACACGGGGGCGGCGACGTAGAACGGGATCCCGAGGTGCTTCGCGACGATGGCCTTGTCGAACGTACCTATCTTGTTGGCGAAGTCCCCGTTCTCGGCTATCCTGTCCGCACCGGTTATGATCATGTCCACTCCCTGGGACATGTAGTACGCGGAGGCGCCGTCGGGTATGATGGCATGGTCGATGCCCTCCTGGTTGAGTTCCCATGCCGTGAGCTGCATCCCCTGGAGGCGGGGCCTGGTCTCGGACGCGTACACGAAGAAGCGCTTGCCCTGTGCCCATGCCTTCCTCATCGGGGCGAGCGCGGTCCCCACGTCGACGGTGGCCAGCGCCCCGGCGTTGCAGTGGGTCATGATCCTCATCCCGTCCGAAATGAGCTCCGCACCGTACTCCCCGATCAGGGTGCACTTGTCCACCATCATCTGGGCGTACCCGTCGGCGGCCTCCACGGGG
>JAZODL010000039.1:0-3852 GCA_045596945.1 Candidatus Methanomethylophilaceae archaeon
TGGCTCACAGAACGACATGGCTACGATCCGACTTGGGTGTGGATCGTCATGAAGTCGGCGGTGGTGATGACCTCCTCGAGGGTGGTGAGCCTGACACCGAGGGCATCCGCGACGTCATTGGGGAGGAAGGGGTCGTAACCGACCATTGTCATGTTGAAGGCCTTCATGCGCTTGGCGACCTCTCCTCCGACACGTCCGACACCGATGATTCCCAGGACCTTGCCGTTGAGCTCCACTCCGGTGTACTTGGACCTCTTCCACTCGCCCCTGTGCATGGACTCGTGTGCGAAGGGGATGTTCCTGGCGAGTGCGAGCAGCATCGCACAGGAGTGCTCCGCCGCGGACAGGATGTTCGCGGAGGGGGTGTTCATGATCAGGATGCCCTTGTCCGTCGCGTAGGGGATGTCCACGTTGTCCACGCCGACACCGGCACGGCCGATGACACGGAGCTTGGTGGCGGCGTCGATGACCTTGCGGGTCACCTTGGTGCCGGACCTGATGATGAGGCATTCGTAGTCTCCGATGACCCCACAGAGCTCGTCCTCCGTGAGTCCGGGTTTCACGTCCACGGGGAACCCGGATTTGTTGAGAATCTCGAGACCCTCATCGGAAAGGGGGTCCGAAACCAGAATCTTCGTTGTCATTTTCACTCCTCCAATACGGAATCCATCACGGACAGGAGCTCCCTGATGCCATCGGGGGTTGCATCTCCCATGTGACCGATCCTGAAAGTCTTCTCTTTGACGTCGCCGTATCCGTTGGACACCTCGTATCCCTTGGATTTCAGCTTGAAATGGAAGGAATCGAAGTCCAGGGGGCCGCGGTTCAGCACCCCGATGGAGTTCGACATGTGACCCTCCTCGGGGAACATGCCGGCCAGCTTCCTGTCCGCCCAGTTCCTCACGAGGTCCGCCATCTCCTGGTGCCTCCTGTACCTGGCCTGCATACCCTCCTCCAGCATGCGGTCCAGCTGGTAGTCGAGGCCGTACATGAGGGAGACGGGGGGCGTTGTGAGCGCATAGTTGTCGTCGCTCTGCTTCTTGATCTTGAGCAGGTCCATGTAGAAGCCCCTGTTGGGAACCTGCTTGGCCTTCTCGAGGAGCCTCTCCGAACAGAGCATGACCGCGAGTCCCGGGGGGAGGGAGAGCGCCTTCTGCGTACCGAAGACGATGGAGTCCGCGTCCATGTCCTTCACCCTTATGTCCATCGCGAACGCCGATGTGACGGCGTCGACCATGGTGAGCGCATCGGGGTTCTGCTCCCTGACGGCCCTCGCCACCGCGACGGAGTCGCTGAACACGCCCGTGGAGGACTCGTTGCTGACCCAGTGGACGGCCTCGGTGTCCGCCGTGACCCTGCCGTCGATGTGCTCGGGGCGGATCGCCTTACCCCAGGGGACCTGGACCTTCTCGACCTCCTTCCCGTTGAGGGTGCCGAGCTCGATGGACCTGTTCCCGAAGGAACCGCTGGTGATCCCGAGTGACTTGGATGCGACCCCGTTCCTGATGGCGGCCTCCAGGAGGACCGTCGCGGAACCGCCGACGAGGAACACGTCCATGTCCGTGTTCAGAGCCTTCCTGATCTTCTCCACGATGCCCGCGTGGAGCTCCTTGTACTCCTTGCACCTGTGCGTTATCATCGGTCTGGTCATGGCCTGGAGCGTGTCCTCCTCGACATGCACGGGGCCCACTGTGAAAAGCTTCCTCGTCAAGATAATCCCTCTGGGCCCTGGGCCCACTCGACAGGTTATCTCAGAGGTCGTATAAAATGATTAGACGCGGGCGCGGGCGCACGCGTCTAAAGGGGTTGCGGGAGGGCGGCGCACCGCCCTCAGAGCTGTCCCATGACCCTCTTGATCCTGGATATCCCCTCCACGATCATGTCCTCGGAGGTCGCGTACGACACCCTGAAGAACCCCTCGCCACCGGGGCCGAAGGCGGTTCCGGGGGTCACGGCGACGTGACCCTCCCTGAGGAGGATCTCAGCAATCTTCGCGGACGGGATGTCCCTGTTGTACTTGGGGAAGATGTAGAAGGCACCCTGCGGGATGTTGCACTCGAAACCGGGGATCTCGGAGATGAGGTCCATCGCGAGGTCGCGGCGCTTCCTGAACTCGCGGACCATGGCGTCACGGGCATCCTGGGGGCCGGTTATGGCCTCCACGGTGGCGTCCTGGACGAAGGACACGGCACAGGAGATGGAATGGGACTGGAGCTTGTTGATGGCCTTGATGTCCTCCTCGGGGGCGATGGCCCATCCGAGCCTCCATCCGGTCATCGCATGGCTCTTTGACACACCGGACACGATGATCGTGTTGTCGAACATGCCCGGGAACGACGCGATGGATGTGTGCTTCCCCTCGTAGATGATGCTCTCGTAGATCTCGTCGGACATGACCTTGATGCCCCTGGACATGGCTATGTCCGCGATCTGCCTGAGGACGTCGGACGGGATGACCGCGCCGGTGGGGTTGGAGGGCGTGTTCAGGATGATCATCTTGGTCCTGGGGGTTATGGCGGCCTCCACGAGTGCGGGGTCGAGTACGAAGTTGTCCTCGAACCTGGTGGGCACGTACACCGGGACACCGCCGGCGAGGCGTATGCAAGCCTCGTACGAGACCCACGAGGGGTCGGCGAGGATGACCTCGTCCCCGGGGTCGATGTACGCCAGGGCGGTCATGAATATTGCCTGCTTGCAGGGCGTGATGAGGACATTGGATGCGTCGCATGGCACGCCGTTCCTGTCACGTGTGGTCTCTGCCACCGCCTTCCTGAGAGCGGGGATCCCCAGGGACGGCGTGTAGTGGGTGTTCCCCGAGCGCAGGGACTCGCACGCCGCATCGATGACGTTGCCGGGCGTGGTGAAATCGGGTTCGCCCATGGAGAAGGACACGACGTCCACCCCCTCGGACTTCATCTGGCTTACAAGGTTGGAAATCGCTATAGTACCCGATGCGGGAATCGCCTGCAGTCTCTTTGACACCATTCGGATGCGCCTCTTCGGGCGCACACATGCGTGGAAATAAAAAAGGATTACGGGAGGAGGGGCTCAGGACATGATGTCCTTGAGGTGACCCGCCTCAGCCGCGTCCCTGATCTCCATCGCCAGGCGGGCGCCCGTGCTGAGACCTGGGTATATGAGGTCCGCATACGGGGAACCGGAGATGAACGGATTGGTCCCCGCGACGATGCGCGTGGAGATCTCGAAGACCTTGAACTGCAACCTGTCGTTGACGACGGTCTCGAGGCAGAACGGCCCCCACATGCCACCGAACAGCTCGTACGACTTGTTGACGACCTTCTCCGCCATCTCGAACGCCCTCGGCAGGAGGGACTCGCGGATGACCACGGGGGTGTTCCCGGTGACGACGAACGAGGGGTAGATCCCGTGCCTCTTGGACTCCTCAATGGATCCCATCTTGTACATCTCGTCGATGTTGCTCTCGTCCCTGCGGTCTATGGAGAGGAGCTCCAGGGACCCGCCCTGCTCGCACCTGTAGCCGTCGGTCTTGAGGGGGTCGTAGAAGAAGTGCATGTAGTACCTGGTTCCGAGGCAGTACTCCTGGATCGTGTAGGGCTGGGTCTGGTCGACGGCCATCTTGAAGCTGGGGTAGTCCATGGCGATGAAGTATCCCCTTCCACCCTTGGCTCCATGGTACTTGACCATGACGGGTTCGTCGATCTCCCTCGCATCGGTGATGAGACGGGGCATCGGAACACCTGCCGAGGTGATCCACTGCCTCTGCCTGTCCCTGTCCGATTCCCAATTGAGGACCGCACGGTTTCCGTAGGACGGGACCTCGTAATCCGAGAAGCGCCTGGAACCCATGTACTCCACGAACGAACCATGGGG
>JAZODL010000040.1:0-3101 GCA_045596945.1 Candidatus Methanomethylophilaceae archaeon
CCATACCCGGCTCCGATCCCCCAGTGGTTCAGTATGTAGCATCCGCACTGCACCATGAACAGGTCACTGAGATCTCCCTGGTCAGGTTCCCTCCCGAGTGCCCGGCGAACGGTGCTGAGCAGCTCCAACGCGCCCTCCCTCACGGTACCACGACCATCTGATCGAACATGTCCGCAACGACTCCGACATCCGGATATATAGATGACGTGGAATCATTGGCATGATGGGACGTAACGGGGCCTCCATGTAACTACAGCGGCAGTCGCGACGACGGACCGACGGCCGGATGGCGGATCGCTCCGCAGACCATCCAGTACCAATCGGGACACGGCATGTTTTTATCAACCCAGTGGCCGATACCACCGCCATGGCAGAGATCACACAGGAAATGATCGACATCATGCAGAAACAGGGCATCATCGCCTTCGCGACCGCCTCCAAGGACGGCGTCCCCAACGTCGTGCCCGTCGGCATGCTCTTCATGGGCGGCGACGGCAACGTCTGGCTCGTGGACAACTTCCTCAACAAGACCCTCGCGAACATGCAGGAGAACCCCAGGGCCGCCTTCTACATCTGGCACCCCGAGTCCAAGGACTCCTACCAGATCAAGGGTACCGTCACTGTCGAGAACTCCGGCGAGGACTACGAGAAGGCCGTCGCCTTCGCGCACTCCAGGAAGGAGACACTCCCCGCGAAGAACCTGGTGAAGATGAGGGTCGAGGAGATCTTCTACACCACTCCCGGACCCAACGCCGGCAAACCCCTCTGATAAAACCCGAACCGGGGGCACCGCCCCCACCTACCTTTTGATTATTCCATGTGTCGGAAGTGTGTGATGGGAGGGGAACCCCCTCCCGTGAGAATAACTGGAAACAGTTTTCACTCGTCGTCCTCGCCCTTGCCGATGAACTGCGGTGCGGCACCCATCAGCGCGGTGAACGGGACGAGGAGCATGCAGGCCCAGACGCCTGTGTAGAGCGACAGGAACACGCCGATGAACGCACCGGCCAGCGCACCGAGCACCAGCCCCTGTTTCACGGCGGGCTCCATCACTCCACCTTCCTTCCGGTGACGTCCTCCGCCGCCGCGACCATCTTGTCGACGATCTCCCTGGCGCCGCCCACGTAGTTGGCGGCGTCCATGGTGGCGACGATCTCCTCCTTCGAGAGCACACCCTTCAGGTCCTCCCTCTCCAGGAGCACGTCCCTCAGGTGCCTCCTCTGGTCCTCCGCGACCATGGAGGACTCGCGGATGATCTCGTGGGCGTCCTGCCTGCCGATGCCCTTCTCGGTGAGCTTCATCATGAGGGGCTCGGCCATGACCAGTCCCCTGGAGGACTCGATGTTCTCCAGCATCCTGTCCCTGTGGACCTCGAGGCCCTCGAACACCCAGTTCATCTTCTTGAGGATCTCGTCGGTCAGGATGAACACGTGGCCCAGCGTGAACCTCTCGGTGGAGGAGTTGCAAAGGTCCCTCTCGTGCCAGAGGACCTGGCTCTCGAAGGTGGGGGTCACGAACCCCCTGACGACCCTGGCGAGTCCGCAGACGTTCTCGGAGTTCATGGGGTTCCTCTTCTGCGCCATGGTGGAGCTGCCGACCTGCTTCTTGACGTCGAAGTACTCGGAGGCCTCCCCGATCTCGGACCTCTGCAGGTTCCTGACCTCGGTGGCGTACCTCTCCATGGTGGCGGCGATGTTGGCCATCAGGCAGATGGCCTCGGTGTACCTGTCGCGGCCGACGACCTGGGTGGCGGCGGGCTCGTAGTTGAGCCCGAGGTCGGACATGACCCTCCTCTGGATCTCGAAGAAGTTCGGTCCGAGGGCGGCACCGGTGCCGACGGCACCGGCCATCTTGCCGGCGCAGACCCTGGGCATGGCCTCGAGGATCCTCTCCCTGTGCCTGATCATCTCGGCGACGTAGCCGGCGATCTTGAAACCGAACGTGATGGGGATGGCGAACTGAGCATGCGTCCTTCCGATCTCGAGGGTGTCCCTCTCCCTCTTGGCGATGACCGCGAGGGTGTGGATCATGTTCTCCACATCCTCCAGGATGATCCCCATGGCGTCCCTGAGCTGGAGCGCGGTGGCGGTGTCGACGATGTCGTTGGAGGTGGCCCCGAGGTGGACGTACTTGCCGGCGTCCCCCTCGCACTTCTCGGTCATCGCCCTGACCATGGCCATGAGGTCGTGCCTGGTGTCCCTCTCGATCTCCTTGATCCTGTCGACGCTGACCACGTCGAGGCTGGAGACCCTGGTGATCTCGGCGGCGTCCGCCTCGGATATGGTGCCGAGTGACGCGTGGGCCCTGGCCAGCGCTGCTTCTACGTACATCTGGTTCTGGATGCGGCTCTCCTCCGAGAACACGGCCTTCATGTCCTCGCGTCCGTATCTGTAGTCAAGGGGACAGACGTTGCTCATTTGAATCGCGTGCCCATCGCGTTCCTTTATTTATAGAGATTGCTGAGTCAACCCGGCGCCTCCGCGGGTGCGGGGGCGGCACGGTCCCGATCCCCCGGGACGGGCCCCGACGGGGCTAAACACACGTTATGGATATCGTACGGTGGGATCCGGGACGGGCCTCCGACCACGTTCCGCAGATGGTTCGGAGAAAGCCTTATAAGTGAGTCATTCATAGCCGACTCCCAAGTGGGCCATGCTTACTCATGGTCACGTCGAATATTGAGTGTGGATTTATGGAAATTGGTATGGAGGAAATTCAGCAGCAGGATTCTCAGGAAGAGCAGCAGGTACAGGCGACAGAGGAGACGATGGAGACCGCAGCCTGCGAGCCCGTTGCCTCTGAGGGCCTGAACGACCTTGAGGAGAAGCGCGGCATCGTGAACGAGGATGCCGAGAAGCACAGGAAGCTGAGGGATGAGCTCAACAACCAGACGAAGGAGTGGAAGTCCAAGAGGGACGCCCTCAACGGTCAGGTCAGGGAGCTCGTCGACGAGGCCGGGAAGTGCAGGGAGGAGCGCGACTCGCTGAACCAGAAGGTTAGGGAGACAAAGGAGCTCAGGGACGAGTGGAACCAGAAGGTCACCGCCCTCAAGGAGCAGCTTGCACCCTACAGGACTGAGAAGAACGACGAGAAGAACGAGG
>JAZODL010000041.1:0-1610 GCA_045596945.1 Candidatus Methanomethylophilaceae archaeon
GATGGGGTGTTGGAACTCCTCAGCACCGTACGTTGGGCACTCGGAAGGGAACCGGTCCTCGGTAACCTCGGGGACCTGTTCATGATGCAGAGGGGTTGCCACATACTGAACTCTTGGGGTGCCGGACCCGTCTACGAGTACGACTAGTCGATGGGCGGCCCGTTCTCCTCGGAACTGGCCGACGACTACAACGAGATCCGTGACAACGGCGTCCCCTGGACGGAACCGTCGGACGATGTGTACACAGGGAGACTGAAGGGGATATTCGACAGGGGAGAGGACTTCACCCATGCATATTCGTCCCTTATCGCCATCAGGCAGCACAGTCCGAAGACCACTGACGAGAAGGTGGTGAAACACCTGTGGAGGATAGAACCCCAGCTGGGGGATGCGATCACCGAGGCGGCCCTGTCACTGGGTCTCTCACTCCCTCCGGAGGGATGCCGGTGAGGGAGGGTTTCCCGGGACTCGTCCATGCCGTCCAGACGGCGCTGGGCCATGAACTGGACCCCGACTCGGTGGAGGACCGCACGCTGCTGTACGACGGATGCTTCCTGCTCAACCACTGGGGTGTGGAACCGAGGTACCGGTACGGATAGTACCTCCTCGGACCGTTCTCCTCCGAACTGAGGGGGGATTACACCGAGCTGGTGGATGGTGGGATCCCGCTGGTGGACACGGTTCCCCCGAGGTACGTGAGCAGGTTGGCAGGTATCCTCAACGGAGGTTCCGATTTCCTGCTTGCCCATCTGACCGTGGCCCTGGTGATCGAACACAACCCCGGCATCACGATGGGGGATGCCATCAGGCTCTGCTCGAGGATCGAACCGGGGATATCCGATCTGATAACGGAGGTGATGTCGTCATGGGAACGATGAGTGGTTCCACGGAAACGGACGGATACGGTCACATTTCAGGTTCTACAACCCCTGTAACTTCGAATCGCGTATCTGATCACACATCGAACTGGTCGGACATGTACCGTAATTCGGACAAGGTGAAGACATGAGAGAGAATCTTGGAAGCCTCGTGTACGCAGTGCACAAGGTGATAGGACGCGAGCTGGATCCGGAACCGATCTCGGAGCGCACCCTGCTCCACGACGGCTGCTTCCTGCTCAACTACTGGGGAAACGAACCCAGATACAGATACGAATAGTACCTGTACGGGCCGTACTCGATGGAGCTCGAGGACGACTACAGGGAACTGGTCTCGAAAGGAATCGGGACGGAGACGTCTGTCCCCGACGAGCATGTGGAGAGACTCGCCGAGATATTCAGCAGGGGGAGGGACTACCTGATCGCCTACCTGACCGTCATGAGGGTCAGGCTCTACAACCCCGATGCCACGGAATCGGATGTCATGAGGCAGTGCCTGCGCATGGAGCCTGAGCTGTCGGAGTACCTCAGGGAGGTGGCAACATCAACCGCACCGTGAGCTACCTGGACACCTGCTGCATCATGCTGTTCATGAACAGGTGGGACAGATTGCGGAACTCCCTGGGCGTGAAAACTAACAGGAACGCGGAGTCCCTGGTCCGCAGGAACCACGAACGGTTCATCGCATCGGTGCCCGCACTGGGGGAGGCGATCCAGATGACACACGCGAAG
>JAZODL010000042.1:0-3870 GCA_045596945.1 Candidatus Methanomethylophilaceae archaeon
ACATACGACGAGATAATCCGCGTCTTCTCCGAGTCCCCGGACTTCGACGAGTCGAAGTCGGAGTACCAGATCAAGCACATCACGGGCGAGCTGAACGGCACCGACGGTTACACCCCGCCGGAATGCTCCACCATGAAGACGAACGGGATATGCTACTGTCCCGACAGCCTGTGCGAGCAGGAGTGGCTCAACCACCCCCTCTCGTACTACCGTGTCAAATCGGGCAAGACCCGGAAGAAGGCGGAGGGGAAGGACGGTCAGTGACCGTCGTCCTCCCTGCAGAGGTTCCCCCACGTTATTACCGCACGCTGGACCGCTGTGAGGTTGCCCACGACGGCGAACCACAGCATCATCAGCTCCATCCAGCAGAGCTCGATCCCGAGGACCTCGAAGGAACCGTACCCGAGTCCGGTCATCGCGAACTGGATCAGGGGGAACAACGTGGACAGCACCACCCGGTCCGCACGTCCGAGGAGTCCCGCGTAGAGGCGCGGGGCGCCGATGGCCTGCGCCTGGGTCCCCATGTAGGACGTCAGCAGGACACCGACCAGGGCGAGCATGCCGAGGTAGGGGTCGCACCAGGAGCTGACCGCCACGCCTCCGATCATGAAGACGTCGGCGTACCTGTCGAACACGTGGTCGAGGTAGTCGCCCTTGCGGCTGGCCTTCCCGGACATCTTGGCGACCTTCCCGTCGAGTGCGTCGAAGTAACCGGACACGATCACGGCCGCCGCACCGACCGGCAGCAGGTACCCCATCCCCTCCATGCCGCTGAGGTAGAACACGACGCCGCAAACCAGCGCCAGGATCAACCCGATCCACGATATCGTGTTGGGATTTACGTTTATGAGCCTCCTGGCCACCGGCTCGAGGGCGAAATCCACCCTCGCTCTCTGTCCGTCTAGAACCATCTCTCCATCTCCCCGGACCAATCGGTCCTTCCGGGGGTGTAATCCGACACCTCCCCTTTTACGATTTGCTCCACCGCATCGGCGGAGCACCCGACGGTCGTGTCCGAACAGTCCACCTCGTAGACGGGTATGTCGGATTCCGATGCCTCGCACAGTATGACGTCGAGGATCTCGGACTGCACGTTCTCGCGGACCTTCTCCGGACCGTAGCCCCTTGCCTCCAGTCTGGCCGCGAGGACGTCGGGCCTGCATCTGAAGACGACTATGCATCCGCAGTCCATGAAGTGCGACAGATGGCTGTCCATGAAGACGAGGTCCCCGGAGGCGCGGATGTCCTCCAGGGAGTCGTTGAGGAGGTCCAGGTCCACCTCATGGGTGTCCCTGCCCTCGTCCAGCGCCCCGAGCAGTCCGTGTGCACGGATGTGCTCGTTCATGTCGATGACCGTGTGGCCCCTGGAGCGCAGCTCGGCCGAGACCGAGGTCTTGCCCGTCCCGGGCGTGCCGGTCAGGGCGACCAGCGTCATGTTATCCGTCCGAGGCAGGGCTCGGCCCTCTCCATGACCGCGTCCCATGTCGGCACGTTGGTCAGTGCGCCGGTCTCCTCCACGACGAAGGAGGCCACGGCGGAGCCGATGACGAGCGCCTCGGGGACGGGGTGGCCCCTGTACAGCGCCGTGTAGTACCCGGCCCTGTAGGAGTCGCCGGCGCCGGTGGCGTCGACGACCCTGTCCGCCCTGACAGTCGGGATCTCCAGGACCTCGTCGCCCACACGGGCGACGCTGCCCTCCGAACCCCTGGTGCACACGACCATGCCGACGTCCGCATCGAGGATGTCGTCCAGACCGGCGTAGCGCCTCAGGGACTCGGCCTCGAAGTTGTTGCAGAACAGAGCGTCCGCCAGTGCGAGGGCGGGCGGGAAGTTGTCAGCGTTCCATATGCGATGGGACTCCTGAGCGGGATCGATGGCCATGCTGGCCGAACCCCCGACCTCCCTCATCACGGACGTGTAGTATGACGGCTGCCCGGTGCAGAAGTGGACATGCTCCGACCTCCTCGCGTTGGACGTCAGCATTATGCCGAGGTCGTCGGCGAAACCCTGAGGGCCCTGGTAGAACAGGACCTTCTGGGTGAGCCCGGGGTCGTTGACCACGACGGCGGTGGACGTCTCGTACCTGTCCACGTGGACGAACTCGTCCATGATGAGTCCGCAACCGGCCATCATCTCCTCATACTGGGACGGGAAGTCGTTACCGACGAAGGCGCACAGCGCCGTGGGGCATCCCAGGGACGCCGCCATGACGGCGATGTTGGTACCGGTCCCACCGAGGGCTGTGACCTTCGTGAGGACGTCCTCGGACGTGTTGGCGTCCGGGAACTTCCTCACCGTGAGGATCTGGTCCACCGTCACATGACCGTAGACGGAGAGGAACGGCTCCATTATGTCCCTTCCTCCCATCCGGTGATGTACTTCACCTGCGTGTCGCTGAGGGAGTCTATGCTCACACCCATGGATGTGAGCTTGAGCATGGCGATCTCGGAGTCGATCTCGTTGGGTACGTTGTAGACCTTGCACTCCATGTCCTGGTAGTTGCGGGTCATGTGCACGATCCCGAGCGCCTGGGTGGCGAAGCTCATGTCCATGATCTCCGCGGGGTGGCCCTGGCCTGCCGCGAGGTTCATGAGGCGTCCCTCGGCGATCAGGTATATGCTGCGACCGTCCGCGAGCCTGTACTCGTCGATGAAGTCACGCACACGCTCCCTGGAGACGGATGCCGCCTCCAGGTCGGCCTTGTTGATCTCGTTGTCGAAGTGACCGACGTTGCCGAGGATGCATCCGTCCTTCATGACGGCGATGTGCTCCGCGGCGATGATGTCCTTGCATCCGGTCACCGTTATCACGATGTCCGCCACCTTCACGGCGTCGACCATCCTCATGACCTCCAGGCCGTCCATCTTGGCCTCGATGGCCTTGATCGGGTCGACCTCGGTGACGATGACGGATGCCCCGAGCCCCTTGGCCCTCATGGCGACCCCTTTGCCGCACCATCCATATCCGGCGACGACGAGCGTCTTGCCGGCGACGATGAGGTTGGTCGCGTTCATGAAGCCGTCGAAGGCGGACTGTCCGGTGCCGTACCTGTTGTCGAACATGAACTTCATCTTGGCGTCGTTGACGTCCAGGACGGGGAATTTCAGCGCACCGTCCGCCGCCATCGCCCTGAGGCGGACGACACCGGTGGTGGTCTCCTCGTTGGCGGCCTTGATGTTGGGGAGCGCGTCCGTGCGGGTGGTGTGCGCCATGGCTATGAGGTCCGCACCGTCGTCGATGACGAAGTCGGGCTTCATGTCCAGGACGGTGTTGAGGTTGCTGTAGTACTCCTCGGAGGACTCCCACTTCTTGGCGTAGACCTCCAGTCCGTACTCCTCGCGGAGCGCGAGGGCGACGGAGTCGTCCGTGGACAGGGGGTTGCAGCTGGCGAGGCGGATCTTCGCCCCGGCGTCCGCCAGCGTCACCGCCAGCATACCGGTCTTGGCCTCGGTGTGCAGCGCCATGCCGATCTTCAGTCCGGCGAGTGGCTGCTCATCGATGAAACGTTTCCTGATGTCCTTCAGGACAGGCATGTGGGCCTCGGCCCAGTGGAGCCTGAGGGACCCTTTCTTGAGCAAGTCGTCCATTCAATTACCTCCTTTCTCGAAACCGTCCATGAGCGCATCGCAGATGCACATGACGGTTCTGCGACGGTTCTCCGTATTGGAGAACCCATCCATCGTCTTTATAATTGCGTCACGGTCCCCGCGCAGCTCCCCGATGAAGCGGATGATGTTCTCGAGGGCACGGGTCATCTCGTCGCAGATGGGCACCGTGGCCATGCGGGATGTACGGGACAGGGGGTTCAGATCGATCGATATCACGACCTTCCCCATCGACACGAGCGCCTCCGCACGGTCCCCGTCCTCT
>JAZODL010000043.1:0-3080 GCA_045596945.1 Candidatus Methanomethylophilaceae archaeon
CGAGGCCGAAGCCGTGGAGCCAAGGGGCCACGAGTACCATCACCGCGATGGGTGTCGGGAGCTCCGCGATGCCGCAGTGCTTGAGGACCGGGGGCACGAGGCATATCGCGCCGCAGATCACGGTGTTCGGGATGAAGCCGTCGTGGACGGTGCCCAGGTAGAACATGGAGATGGCCATGACGACGGATGCGACGTCGATGGCGGTGAACCTGCGCTCGAGGGTCACAGGGGCCCCTCCGTGACGAGGAAGTGGGACTTGTCGTGGACGGACAGCTTCCGGTAGAGCACCACGGACAGGACCGCGGACACGATGGTCGCCGCCACGGGAGGGATCATCAGCAGTCCGTTGGTGTAGATCTCGGTGTCCACGAAGTCCTCGTTGAACACGGGGTACCCCTCGATGTACAGGAGTCCGAAGGTGAAGAACATGTCCACGGCGGACATCATCATGGTGAACGTGAGCGAGAACACTATCAGCCACGGGGCGTTCATCCTGAGCCCGTAGCTCCTGTCCATGACCAGTGCGAACATGAACCCGAGGAGGTAGCACTGGTAGAACTGGATGCCCGCGGTGATGTACATGTAACCGGGGGTCTCGAGTACGGTGACCGCCCCGATGTCCGAGAACCGGTAGAGGATGGTGAACACCATGGCGACGATGGGGCCGAGGAAGGTCAACCTCACTATGCGGTCGTGGTACATGTAGCCCAGGTCCCTCCTGTACGGGACCAGGAGCATCACAATGCACAGGATGTCGATCAGGAACCACATCCAGTCTGCGAATAGGAAGGCGATGGCCCCGAGGACCCCGCAGAGGACGACGGAGGCCATCACCGCTTTGTTCAGACCGTACATGCTGCCGGTAACCTGCCGCCGGTTATATCCTTGGCGGTCGGAGGGGACGTCCGTTCCGGATCACTCCCCGGCCATCTCCAGGAGGATGCGTCCGACCTCCGGGTACGTCCCTATCTCGGCTCCGTAGAGAAGTTCGACCGGACCGTCGGGGGTGTCGAACACCCTCATGTTACCGTCCCCGATGCCCAGTTTCGCGGGGATGTCCCCCCCTGGAGTGGCCGTTGGGGGACACGAACATCGGGATCACGAGGATCCGGGGTCTCCCGGAGGACAGCGCCGTCCCGAGCGCGGTCTCCACAGTGGGTTCCTGGATCTCGTTGTAGGCGCATATGACGGTGTAGCCCATCCCGCGCAGGATGTCCGCATCGTACTCGACCGTGCGGGCGTTGCCCGGTCCCCTGGAGCCGTGGCCGACGAGGATCACGGTCGTGGTGTCGACGGGATGGCCGGAGACGGCCGCCTCCATGACAGGGGCCATGGACGGGTGGTCGCCGAAGGCACCGGTCACGCGCACGGAGACGTCTCCGGACGGTGTGTCGACGGTACCCTCCCTGGAGCCCTCCGTGATGCCGAGGATGGCCGGGAGGTCCCTCTCCGTGAGGCGTCCCTCCGCATAGAGCATGGGGACGATGACGACCTTGTCGTGCCCGTCCGCCGCGAGCCCGGACAGGACCTCCATGACAGTGGGTCCCTGGTGCTTCATGTACCCTGTGCGGACGGTGAGTCCCGTCTCCCTCGCGATCGTCTCCGCGTGAACGAGGACCATGGTGTTGTCCTCTGGATCTCTGGAACCGTGGCTGCATATGAGGATGGCTTTCATGGATGATACATCCAACATCAACGATTTAACATCATCCCGTCCGATGGCGCATGGTTCCGGGGTTAACGCTTGATAATTTAAATATCGTTAAAGAGAATACGCTTCCATGAAGACAAGCAATGTCGTTATCGCGGCCATCGTGGCCGTGGCAGTGCTCGCCGTCTCGTTCGCAACGTTCGTGGTGTACGAGCAGTCCGATTCTGGGGACAGTGGTGACGGGGACCTCGTCACCCCCGTGTTCAAGGACTCCTTCGAGGTCGGGGACTACATGACCTACTCGGGTGCCGTCACCGCGGACATGTTCGAGGTGACCGCCATCTCCGACGACGGGACCACATTCACCGTCGATACGAACGGCGAGGTCGCCGAGTACACCTACGAAGGGCTCGTGGAGGCCGCCGACTTCGCACCGTACCTGTTCGCCATGGTGTTCGAGGTGGCCGGTTTCGAGGTCGAGATCGAAATGATGGGAACCATCTTCGGCGACGACGGACAGATCAAGCCCGCTTCGGAGATCAAGGTCGGCGACTCCTTCGCCGTGGACTTCGACGTGGTCCGCACGACCACCATCCTTACCGTCACCGGTACCGGTGCCGACACCCTGTACACCGTCGACAACGAGTGGTACGCGGACACGGAACTGTCCTACGACGAGCTCCTGGACGTCATCAACGATGTCTCCGTGTCAGAGGAAGCCGTCGTCGAGGGCACCGAGGTCATCGAGACACCCTTCGGCGACGTCGAGTGCCAGTACCTCTCCGACGAGGACGGACATTACTATGTCTCCGGTGACATGGTCCTCGCGTACGACATGTGCGGCATGGGGTTCGAGGGACTCATCTCCCTCTCCGCCTCCAACATGATCGTCGCGGAGTCCGCCTGACCGGCATGAAACAGCGGGGGAGACCCCGCTCCTTCCCCCATTTTCTGACAACGGTTCCGGTTCCGACGTCGGTCGCCCCGTCATCATCCCATACCTCCATGAGGGATGCTTCGGATCCCCCGAAGTGATCCGGGGTTCCCTTTATATCGTAGTATCTCCTAACACGTGTTATGAGCAAGACACTTGCCATCATCGCCATAGTGGTCGTCCTGATCGGAGTGGGCGCCGGAGCCTACTTCCTGATCGCGGCCCCCGGAGGGGACGTCTCGTACAACTACGAGGAGTCGGACGATGTTCCGACCATGCTGCCGTCACCTGCCGCGGGCAAGGGGTACCTCATCGTCGACGTCGTCGTCAGGAACGACAGCTACAGGGACGGTGACGACGGGTACGAGGTGGACCCCGAGAACTTCGGATCGCTCATCGGTTCCGACGGCAGGACCTACTGGTTCAACGAGAACCTGACCGACCGCTACAACTCCCAGTCCGGCAAGGGGTATCCCGACGAGCTGGGGAAGGGCA
>JAZODL010000044.1:0-7301 GCA_045596945.1 Candidatus Methanomethylophilaceae archaeon
CCGATCTCCTCGGGTTTGATCCTGTATCTGGGAACATATGCTCCGTAACTTACGATTCCAACATCCATTAGATTTCCTCCTTGAGGGAGTTCATCCTCGACACCATCTCCTGCACGTCCAGGTCCGTCGTGACCAGGGGTATGCCCTCCAGGCGGGCCAGCTTTATCGCGAGCTGGTCGGTCTGCTCGGGCCTCTGGTAGACGACCATGGCGGGCGTCAGGGGGTGTGCGCGGATCGCGATCATCGGGGAACGGCCGAGGTGGACGTTCGTGAATATGAGCGCCCTCTCTATGTTCCAACCGTAGACCTTAAGGTAGTCCTCAGAACCGAGGCTCAGGATCGCCTTCACGGAGTCCAGGACCGTGTAACCGTGGATCGCCTTGACCGGGACCCTGTCGGGGTTCATGTTGGTGCCCCCGAGGGCCTCTATGAACCTCTCCACGGGGATCCCCGCGGGGAACTCGTCCATGGCGAGTATGCAATCCAGCTTCACATCGGGCTTGTACCTCTGTATGACGGGTGAGCCGTTCTGAACATCGAGTTCTATGAGAGCCTCGACAAGCTTCTTGACCACTGTCACGCCGGGGGACTTCCTCCTGCCTGACTCGTAGTCGCTGACCACGGAGTGGGAGACGCCCATGGCGTCCGCGAGCTGGTGCTGCGAGAGCCCGAACTCCTCCCTCCACTTCCTGATCGTCTTGCCGGGATCCGGCGACAGCGAAATCTCGCCGGCGATCTTCTGCTTGAACTCGTCGACCATCGGCGGTACAAACTGCAGAGCGTATATAATATTGTCGTACTGGTGTCACGGCGATTGCCGAATCAGTCCAAGGCGGCCTCCAGGGCCTCCACGATGGTGCGGAGCACCTTCAGGCGGCCGTGCTTCTTGTCCTCGGACTCCACCACCGTCCACGGTGCGTACGGGGTGTTGGTGGATGCGATCATCCTGTCGATGTGCCCGCAATACTCGTCCCACCTGGCGCGGTTGCGCCAGTCCTCGTCGGTGATCTTCCAGGACTTCAGGGGGTCGTCGCGCCTCGCCTCGAACCTGCGGAGCTGCTCCCCCGGGCTGATCTCCATCCAGAACTTCAGGACGATACCGCCGGAATCGGCGACCGCCCTCTCGAACCCGTTGATCTCCGACGCGGAGCGTGCGTACTCGTCCGGGGTGCAGAAGCCCTCGATCGGCTCCACCATCATCCTGCCGTACCAGGACCTGTCGTATATCGTGACGTGTCCGCGGGACGGGAGCGAGCCCGTGAACCTCCACAGGTACGTGTGGACCCTCTCGTCCCCCACCGGCGCGGCCACCGGGATCGCCCTGTACCCGCGGGGGTTCAGCGCCCTCGTGACCCTCCTGATGGTCCCGCCCTTGCCGGCGGCGTCCCATCCCTCGAAGACCAGGACCAGCGAGCGGTCCGACGCGGCGAGCCTCTCCTGGAGGACGTGCAGGCGCCCGGACAGCCTCGCGAGCTCCGACTTGTACCCCTTGGCGGTCAGGGTCAGGTCCGCGTGCTCGCGAGGGTTCGGGTACATCTCGCGTATCCCGGCTCCCGACGGGGCCGGCGGATCGTCGATGCCCGCGGAGACCCTGCGGACCAGGATGTCCGCGAGTTCGGTCACGGTACCGAGTATGTCGTCGGCCTCCACCACGTCCCACGGGGCGTGGTCGGTGCCGGTGGCCTCCATGAGCCTCCTCATGAAGCGCCTGTCGAACCCCTTCCTACCGATGTGGTCGTCCGTGAGGAACGTCCCTCCGGCGGCCGCGCCGGATCCGAACCTCCCTCCGACCTCGTCGATGTCGTCATCATCGACGTCGAGGAACACCTTCACCAAGACAACGCCGTTGTCCACGAGGTACCTCTCCAGCGTCAGTATGTACTCGATGGAGCGGTCCGCGTCCCCTCCTCCGATGTGCGACACCATGGCCGCGGCGTACCACGACCTGTCGTACAGGGCCATGACCCCGTCGGCTGGTTCCGCGTGCATGAACGCCATCGCGTCGCGGGGATCCTCCGGGACATGCGGCACGAAATGGGTGTAGGTGGTCCCCCTGGGCTCCAGCAGGTTCATGAGCTCGTTGACCACACGCCCTATGACCCTTCCGCTGCGCCCCTCCATCAGTAGGAGCACCTTCGTCCCGTTGTCCACGACCCTGCGCTGCAGGGCGGTGAGTCCGTCCGCCACATCATCCGGCACCGTGTCCGCCATGACCGGGGGATGGTGTCGGGGGTTGAAAGCGGTTCGCACGTACGGTCCGGGACAGAACCCGTTTATACCACCTTCATACTATACCCCCGTAGGGTATATCATGATTATCGTAGAACGCAGGAGGTCGGCACCGGATGTCGGGATGCGGATGTGACGGGGACGGATGCGGCTGCCACGACCACGGGGAAGGGGATGGGAGGACGTTCAGGATCAGGATGGTCGCGGGCGGCGTGCTCTTCGCCGCCGGTCTCATGATGCACCTGGTCCTCGACTCCCCCGTCTGGGTGCAGCTGCCGGTGTTCCTCACCGGCTACATCGTCGTCGGATACGATGTCGTCGCAGACGCCCTCAGGGGCATCCTCCATGGCCACGTGCTCGACGAGAACTTCCTGATGTTCATCGCCTCCGCCGGGGCGTTCGCCATCGGCGAGTTCCCCGAGGCGGTCGCCGTCATGCTGTTCTTCCAGGTCGGAGAGTGGTTCGAGCACCGCGCGGTCCGCAGGACCAGGGAATCGATATCGGGCCTCATGGACCTGCAGTCCGACCGCGCCAACCTCCTGGTGGACGGCCACGTCGAGAGGGTCCACCCCTCCGATGTCCCCGTCGGCTCCAGGATCGTGGTCCGTCCCGGGGAGAGGGTGCCCCTGGACGGTGTCATCACCGAGGGGTGCTCGACGCTGGACACCAGCGCCCTTACCGGGGAGCCCCTCCCCAGGGACGTGTCCCCGGGATCCGCCGTCGAGAGCGGCACGGTCAACCTGTCCTCGAGGATCGTCCTGGAGGTCACCGTCCCCCATCACGACTCCACCGTCTCCAGGCTGCTCAGGCTCGTGGAGGAGTCCGTGGCCAGGAAGGCCCCGATGGAGAGGTTCATCACGCGCTTCGCCAGGTGGTACACACCCGCCGTGGTGCTCGCGGCCCTGCTCGTCGCCACCGTGCCCGTCTGTCT
This sequence comes from Candidatus Methanomethylophilaceae archaeon, assembly GCA_045596945.1. Classification (GTDB taxonomy): domain Archaea; phylum Thermoplasmatota; class Thermoplasmata; order Methanomassiliicoccales; family Methanomethylophilaceae; genus Methanoprimaticola. Next base: position 3,161 of record JAZODL010000044.1, read on the forward strand.
CGGGCACGACCCCGCGACGTGGGTCTACAGGGCGCTCACCTTCCTGGTGGTGTCCTGCCCCTGCGCCCTGGTGGTCTCCATCCCCCTGAGCTACTACTGCGGGATCGGTGCCGGATCCAGACTGGGGATACTCCTGAAGGGAGGGAACTACCTGGAGGCCCTGTCCCGTGTGGACACCGTCGTGTTCGACAAGACCGGCACCCTCACGGAGGGCAGGTTCCGCGTCGCATCCGTCGACCCGGTTTCCGTGACCGCGGAGGAGCTGCTGCGCACCGCGGCCGTGGCCGAGTCCTCATCCAACCACCCGATAGCCGTCTCCGTCGTGGAGGCCTCCGGGATCGGGTCCGACCATCCGACCGAGGACTACACCGAGATCCCCGGCAGGGGCGTCATGGCGGTGTCCGGTGGACGCACCATCCTCGTGGGGAACCGCGCGATGATGGGGGAGCACGGCATCGCGTGCAACCGCGACGGGGACTCCGGAACGACGGTGCACGTGGCCGTCGACGGGACCTACATCGGATCCATGACCCTGGACGACTCGCCCAGGGCCGATGCGGCGGAGGCGGTCTCGTCCCTCGCCGCCTGCGGGGTCCGCAGGACGGTCATGCTCTCCGGCGACTCCCCCGACGTCTGCCGCAGGGTCGGGGAGGCACTGGGGGTGGACGAGGTCCGCGGAGGACTCATGCCCGGCGACAAGACCCGCATACTCGAGGACATCATCTCGGAATCGAGGGGGACCGTCGCCTTCGTGGGCGACGGCATCAACGACGCACCGTCGCTCGCCCGCGCGGACATCGGCATCGCCATGGGCGGGCTGGGCTCCGACGCCGCGATAGAGGCGGCGGACATGGTCATCATGGACGACTCGCCCTCCAGGATCGCCACGGCCATCAGGCTGTCGGGGCGCGTCAGGGGCATCGTGGTCCAGAACATCGTGTTCGCACTGGGGACCAAGGTCCTGATCATGGTGCTGGCCGCCTCCGGTGCGGTCGGGATGTGGGCGGCGGTCTTCGGGGACGTGGGCGTGGCCGCCATAGCGGTCCTGAACGCCGCCAGGTGCCTCGACACGGACGCCGTATCCGGTGGATGGGAGCGGTGACGATTTGAACGTGTGACGCGGTCCACCCCGCATGTTGGACGGGATCGAGCGCATAGTCAGGGAGTCGGGGGCCCGCGTGGCCAGGACCAGCGGGTTCACGGTGGACAGCAAGGGCGGCAGGGAGAACATCGTCACCTCCGCCGACGTGGAGAACGAGGCCGACGTGCGACGGGAGCTCACCGCGCTCATCCCGGGATCGACGTTCATGGGCGAGGAGGGGGAGGAGGTCCGCGTCTCCGACGAGGGGTACACGTGGATCGTGGATCCCATAGACGGGACCACCAACTTCGCCCGCGGGATACCCATGGTGGGCATATCCGTTGCGCTCTTCAGGGACGGGGAACCGTTCATCGGCGTAGTCCACAACCCGTTCACCGGGACCCTCTGGAAGGCGGAGGTCGGGAGGGGCGCGTTCAAGGACGGTGTCCGCATCCGCGTCTCCGACAGGGGACTGGAGGACGGCATCATGTGCACCGCCTGGTGCACCTACGAGAAGTCCCTCGCACCCCCGTGCTGGAGGGTCAGCGAGAGGATGCACCCCCTCTGCAACGACATCAGGCGCATCGGCACCGCCGCATGCGAGCTCTGCATGCTGGCGGAGGGCGCGGTCGACCTGTACTTCGAGATCAGGCTGAACCCGTGGGACTACGCCGCGGCCCTCGTGTGCCTCTCCGAGGCCGGCGGATGCTACCGCGGCATAGACCGCGAAGTGGACTGGAACGACCCGTCCCCGGTGATAGCGGCCAACAGCACGGGGAACCTGGACATACTCCACGGGGTGGTGTCGGAGGAGTTCGGGGGGAGGACCCCGTACGGGGAGTGACCTCCGGACGGACCACCCGTGACACGACCCCGGGATCGTGACCCGGGTCACGGATGACCGGGGACGGTGATGGGACGGTTTATCATCCGGATCGCCGTCCCGGACACGGACATGACCGCCGAACTGGATATCCTGGACTGGATCCATTCGTTCTCATCCCCCTGGATGGATTCCCTGATGCTGGGGGTCACCACCGTCTCCACCCATGCGGCCGTGTGGCTGCTGACGGCCGCCCTCCTCATCCTGAGCAACAGGGGGCGCCGCACGGGTTGCTCGATGGTCCTGGCGGTCCTCATCGCCCTCGTCGTCGCCGACCTGGTGATGAAACCGCTGTTCTGCAGGGAGAGGCCGTGCGACCTCGCCGACTTCGAGTTGCTGGTGTCCGTACCCACCACCTACTCCCTCCCGTCCGGCCACACCGCGATGGCCTTCGCCCCCGCGACCGTCATGTTCCTGCGCGACCGCCGTGCCGGTACCGTCGCCCTGGTGTTCGCCGCGCTGGTGGGGCTGTCCAGGATGTACCTGTTCGTCCACTGGCCCACCGACGTCGTCGTCGGGGCCCTGGTCGGGATCGCCTCCGGGTACGTGGCGGTCCCCCTCACGGGACGTGCCGCCGCCCGGTGGGGGCGCGGCCCGACCGGAGGGGCGGAGGGATAAAATCCACGGAGCGCATCGGCGTCCGTGATCAGACATGGCCGTATCACTTCTCATCATGAGGCTCACCAGGGAGATCGACGAGGGCAACCACGCCTCGTACATGAAGCTCAAGGCTCTGGCCAAGACCGACAAGGACGCCAGGCGCGTCCTGTCCACGGTCAGGGAGCCGCCGAAGCCCCCGGTCAACCCCAGGATGGTCGCACCGCAGGTGAAACCCGACACCCCGGAGCAGACGGTGAGGAAGGCCGAGAAGGGCGATGCGGCCGCGATAGCGCTCCTGAGGAAGAAGGCCGACTACGAGGACATCAAGGCGCAGAACGCCCTCGGGCTGATGCTCATGGACAGCGACCCCGACGAGGCCCGCAAGTGGCTGATCCGCTCCGCCAAGATGCAGGAGTCCCTGGACGCCCTCGGCGTCCTGGCGTCCCGCGGCGACGAGAAGGCGCGCAAGTGGCTGGACGACAACAGCGGGAAGTCCACCGTGATAAGACCGAAATGCATCCAGGGGACCCGTGCACCGGTCAGGGACGACCTGGGGTACATCAGGCCCCCGGTCAAGCACAAGGTCCCGAGGATCGGGGACGTCTTCAGGCTCAACGACGCGCTCCTGCAGACCGGGCTCAAGAACTCCGTGGTGCTTATCAAGGAGATGAAGGGCGACTACGTCACCGTCTGGTCCGTGACCACGGACCCCCGCGGCCGCAGGTGCACCCGCCTCCTCGAACCCTCGGTGGCGGGCTTCGCATCCGGGACGGTCTACGTCATCACCGAGACCGAGAAGGTGTACAGGAAGGACAGCCTCCTGGAGTACCGCGGCACCCTCGGCAGGGCGGACATAGACCAGTTCAGGCTCTCCGCCTGATCGTTTTCCAATCAGAACGATCCCCCTCCCCGTGGGGGAGGGGCGGTCAAGTGGTTTCGACCGGTGCCGCACGGCACCGGTGTTTCGATCATCAGTAGGACACGCCCTGCCAGATCATGGCGTTGGCGACCTTCTCGAATCCGGCGATGTTGGCACCCGCGACCAGGTTGCCCTCCATGCCGTACCTCTTGGCGGCCTCGGAGGCCTGCTTGTAGATGTTGACCATGATGCCCTGGAGCTTGCCGTCGACCTCCTCGAAGGACCAGGAGAGCCTGGCGCTGTTCTGGGACATCTCGAGCGCGGACGTGGCGACACCTCCGGCGTTCGCGGCCTTGGCGGGTCCGAAGAGGACACCTGCCTTCTGGAACTGTGCGATCGCACCGGGTGTGCTGGGCATGTTGGCTCCCTCGGCGACGGCGATGACGCCGTTGGCGATGAGGGCCTTGGCGGACTCCTCGTCCAGCTCGTTCTGGGTAGCGCAGGGGAGCGCGATGTCGCAGGGGATGGTCCAGATGCCGTTGCATCCCTCGGTGTACTTGGCGGAGGGGACGTACTCGGGGTAGGTGCTGATCCTTGCCCTCTTGACCTCCTTGATCTCCTGGAGGGTCCTGTAGTCGATACCGTTCTCGTCGAGGATGTAACCGTTGGAGTCGGAGACCGCGATGACCTTCGCGCCGAGCTGGGTGGCCTTCTGGCA
>JAZODL010000045.1:0-11533 GCA_045596945.1 Candidatus Methanomethylophilaceae archaeon
ATGTACGAGTACATGGTCGCGGAGACCACGGAACCGCTGCCGCCGTTGTAGAGCAACCTCGAACCTATCAGCGTGAACACGGGCAGGACGAGGAGCGGTATGCCCGCACGCGGGACTGTCCTGTTGGGCCATAGGTCCGAGAAGAACGGGGGCACATCCTGCAGCAGCACGGTGACGGCTATCGGGACGAGCAGCAACCCCGCCCATGACGGGGCGGTGACCCGTGCGGAGTGCCTCCTGCCCAGGGACAGATCCACCAGGCACATGTTGACACAGAGCAACACGCAGAGGTATGTCAGCCAGTACAGTTCCTGCAGCCCCATGGCACACCATCGTATTAACGATATTTAACCTGATGTACCGAGCGAAACCCGGGACATCACGGCACCCCTGCGACGATCGCATCCCGGACAGGCCCCATTCCTTCATGGTTCACGATTCGATCCACCGTGGCCGATGAATCCCGCCATGGCACGCAGGTTCCCATCGGGGGTCCTCGGCGGGACCCCGCACTCCGGTGCGACGATGTCGAACCCCGCATCCGCCGCGGTCCGGGCAGAAGCCGTCACGTCCGCGGGGGAACCGGACAGCAGCGTGCGCACGGTGTCGATCCCCCCGACCAGCCTCACCGACCCGCCGACCAGGTCCCTGTACCCGACCGGATCCGAGGAGGCCTCCACCGACAGGGCATCCGAACCGATCCGGGACAGTTCCGCCGCGACCGGGAACGTGTTCCCGCAGCTGTGGATCGTCGTGAACGAGTCGCGTACCGACGACACGACCTCCGGGAGGTGGTCGCCTATCACGGTTTTGAACATGTACGGAGGCGTTATGTCCGTCCCGGACTCCTCCATGATCTGCACGTTGTCGACCACCTCCGACAACATATGCGCGTACGCCGACAGATGCGGCGTCACTGCGGTCAACCACCGCTGCACCGCCTCCGGCTCCATCAGGAGACCTATAAGGACGTTCTCCACACCCAGGAGGCTGTTGACCAGTGCGAACGGTCCGTTCATCCCCGCGGTCAGGAACAGCTCCCCGCGACCGGAGATGCGTCCGGCGGCGGAAACCACCGTCGGCAACCTCCCGGACGACAGGAACACGTCGACCGGAGGGAGGTCGTCGGGGACATCGGGGATGCACCCGTCGCGCCTGTACGGCGATGACGCCACGGATGTCTGTATGGCCTCCGTGCCGGGGTTGATCCCGCAACCGAACGCCTCCGCCTCGTTCGTCAGATCGAACGGCACCCTGGCCGATGCGAAACCGAAGGAGCGGTTGAGCTGCAGAGACAGACGCACCATGGCGTCCCCATCGAAGTTCGCCTCCGGCCAACGGCTTCCGCACGCCTCCATCTGACAGATGGTCGCGGACTGCGTGAACACCGCCGGCGGATGGATGCCGCCGTCGCCCTCCATGGCGCGGATTATGTCCTCCCTGGTGACCATGCGACGTGCATCCGCATGATGCGGTTAAACGGTTGCCCCTGAACGACGTCGTCATTCAGAGATATTATATTGCCGTATCCCGTGGGCGGACCCGTAACCCGGGGTCTGAAGATGGATGGTGTGAAAGTAGCTAATAGGTCCGTCTTCCTCGCATCGGTCCTTGTGACCGGGGCGGTGGCCGGCGCGTTCATCTGGCTGCTGCTGTTCCTCATAAACCTCGGGATATCGCTCCTCTGGGACAGGGTCCCCCTGTACCTGGGACGGTTCTACCCCCTGATCGTGTGCGTCATCGGAGGCGTGGTCATCGGACTCTTCACCAGACGGTACGGCCCTTACCCCGAGGACATGAGGACCGTGATGGCCAAGGTCAAGGCGGACGGGGGGTACGACTACAGGGACCTCGGACCCATGTCCGCCGGTGCCCTCCTCCCCCTGATGTTCGGAGGATCCATCGGTCCCGAGGCGGGACTCGTGGGATCCATAGCCGCCGTCTGCACCTGGGTCGGGGACCGTCTGAAGCGCTTCGGGAACGGGTTCAGGGAACTCAGCAGGGCCGGTACCTACGCCGCTCTGTCCGCGATATTCACCGCGCCCCTGTACGGTCTGGCCACCGCTGTGGACGGGAGCAGGGTCGGGGGCGACGGGGACGAGGGGGTCACCAGGGTGCAGAGGATCCTGATAAGCGCCGTCGCCATCGTCGGTGCGGTCGGGGCCGTAGTGGTCCTCACCCACCTGTTCGGCGGAGGGATGTCCCTGCCCAGGTACTCCGGGACCTCCTACGGCACGGACGAGCTGCTCTGGCTGGTCCCCATGGCCCTCGTCGGTGGACTGGCTGGATGGCTCTTCCACATCCTCGAGCACGGCCTGAAGCATGTCTCGGACGGACTCGGTGACAGGCACGTGACCAAGGCTGTGATCGCCGGTGCGCTCCTCGGGCTCTGCGGGATGGTGCTGCCGTTCACCATGTTCGCCGGGGAGGTGCAGGCGGAGGAGCTCAACGAGGTCTGGATGACCATGTCCGTCGCCACGCTCCTGGCGACCGGTTTCCTCAAGATCGCCGTCACCGCCCTCTGCGTGAACATGGGCTGGCGCGGCGGACACTTCTTCCCCGTGATATTCTCCGGGATCTCCATCGGCTACGGGCTCGCCATGGCACTGGGGCTGGACCCCGTCTTCTGCGTCTGCGCCGTCACCGCATCGGTGGTCGGCGGTGTGATGAGGCGCCCTCTGATGGCCGTTCTGCTCCTGTTCCTGTGCTTCCCGGTCCAGAGCGTGCTCGTCCTCGCGGCAGGTGCCGCGATCGGTTCCGTCATCCCGCTCCCCCGCGGGATCTCCCACGCGGACGGCACGGACGGGCTCTGAGCGACCATTAGACATTTGTCTAGTCAGACCCCCCATCCATTAGACGTTTGTACACCGCCATCCGGCGCGTATGCCGCACCCATCCCCCGTTCTCACCGCACATAGCCGCCGTGAATGGGCATGCGGTTCCCGAAAAATGACCTTCGGACAGCCCTGACGCACTTCACAAGTGTCCAATGATTCAGAAATCTATTAGACAAATGTCTAATTAAACAGATTTTCACGCAACATTTGTCTGGTAAATGTTAGTAATTAACTTTATTTATCTAGAATAACAATCATGCTCCATGTATTGTTGCAAGATACTGTTGGACCGTTCGTCCATAGGAGACGAACGCCCCTGCACGGACATGATCCCCAGGGGTTCCGACGCCGGCAATGCATCCATAACCGTCCTGTCCTGCTCCATGATCGGAGAGGGAACGGGTCAATCCATGATCCGCATAAGCACGGACGGCGACACCATACCCGTGGGCTGCCACGCGTACCCCGAGGGCGAGTGCGACGTCACCCGCATCTCCAGGGGGAACTACCTTGCGATGGTAACCAACCGCCGCTGTCTTCTGGCGAAGTTGGTGAACAGGTCCGGATGCCTGCTGTCATCCGCCGTACCGAAATCCAAGGGTCTCGTGGAATGGACGGTCCTAGGTCCGAACTGGAACAAGGTCCATTGTCTCCTCAAGGACCTGAAGGCACACGGATACGAGTACCGCACCCTGTCGAGCGGTAACGCATCCGCGGCATCCACACTCACACCCAAGCAGGAGCGGTACATCTACGCCGCATACGAGATGGGTTACTACGACATCCCCAAACGGGCGGATCTGGACGACCTGTGCGACGTCCTGGGCTGCTCGAAATCCACGTTGAACATATCGCTCAGGACCGCCGAGAAGAGGCTGTTCGAGTACCACCGCAACCTCTGCCGCCGCGACCAGCAGGTCAGCGACCCATAATGACAGCCCACCCCTCTGCGGAGGGGTGGACACTTTTCACAATCTGAAAAACGGCCTCTCTCGGGGGTTCCGGGGTCAGCGGAGAGGTATCATAAGGAGGAATACCTTTTTTTTAATGTGAGGACGACCCCGGAAACGGCCTGTGACCGCTGCCGTCACGATGCGACGGCTCCGCGCCGACATGTTGGAAGTGCATCGTGCCCGGTTGGATGGATATAATATCCTATATTTAAAAATAATTATGTATGGATATCTGTGACAACCATTTGCCCACCCCTCCGACTGTATCCGGGGGCCCGGGTCAGTTTAGTTGGGACATGAATTATTAGCAGTGACGGCGAACGGTCTTGGAGAAGAATCAAATACTCAGGAGGGGTTGGTATCCGCATGGCATTCGAACAGATGTCCTGCCCCTATTGTGGCGGGACCATCGCACCGGCGGATGACAGGTACAAACTCTGCCACGGTTGTGGGAAGAGGATATACAACGTCAGGTCGCAGCTCCTCTCATTCACATCTTCCGTGGAGGACGGGGAGAGGTTCGTCCCGATAATCGAGATGGTCGAGGACGACAACCTCCAGAAAGCCCTCTCAACGGTCGAGGAGATGATCGAGGACGGTGCATCGGATGCGGACACGATCTTCGTCCGCGGACTCGTCCACTGCTACATGGGCGAGGACGGCAGGGCCCTCAACGACTGGAAGAGGGGCCTGGAGATGCTGGAGACCTACTACAACATCGACTGCTACATCTGCATGATGGGCAAGGCGATCTCCGACCTCATCTACTACAAGGAGACGGAGTTCATCACGTTCAACAGCATACAGTACATCGACCGCATAGCCGACGCACTGTACGAGTGCACGGGGGACTCGTGCAAGTACTCCCTCTACCACACGGTGTACAAGTCCTATGTGAGGCTCCTCGCCGACGAGGAGGTCCCCTCGGACGACTCGCTCTTCCTCGACATCGTCCCCGGACTGTTCCGCAGGGTCATAGAGTGCCAGCGCAACTACAGGACCCTCATCGACAACATCGACGAGCTCCTGAACAGCATCGACTACGACGACGAGACCTACGAGGACGACGACAACTACGAGTGCCACCTGTACTACCTGGTGAAGCTCTACCTCGAGGCCTACACGAAGGATATGGACGAGGACGACCACCTCAGGATCATGTGCCACTGGAACGACTCCAACATGAAGGTCCTCATCGACCACTTCGAGACCCTGGCCTCATGCGTCAGGGACGACGGCCTCCTGGACAAGCTCAGGAGGTCCAGGAACGACGAATGCATGGACCTCACCGCGGGCGTCAACGTCTACGTCAAGGACTACCTGCTCATCACGGAGCAGGAGTCAGAGGAACCCGAGATGATCTGAGAGGATCCTGAGACCCATTATTATCAGGACAGCACCACCCAAGAGCTCCGCGTTCCTCCCGAACCTGTCACCCAGGGCGCTCCCGAACCTCACACCGAACATCGAGAGGGCCATCGTGACGACACCTATCACGATTGCGGGGACCCATATACCGCCACCGGCCATGGAGAGCGATATCCCGACCGCCAGGGCGTCTATACTGGTGGCTATCGCCAGGAGCAGCATCGTGCGGGGACGGAGGTCGTCGTCCACGGACTCCTCCTCGTCGGAGAGCGCCTCGCGGATCATGTTCGCACCGATCGCGGCCAACAGTATGAACGCCACCCAGTGGTCGTATGCGGCGATCTGGTCGTAGAAGAGGGAACCGACATGGTACCCTATGATGGGCATCAGGGCCTGGAACACACCGAACCACGATCCCACGATCAGCATGGAGCCCGATGTGACCCTCCTCATCGCGGTGCCCTTGCACAACGAGACGGCGAAGGCGTCCATCGCGAGCCCGACAGCTATCAGCAGGATGGATAGGATGTCCATGCCGATGCATCGTTGCATCGGATTTATGGGTTGTCCCCACCGGGATGGAAGTGGTCCTCCAGCCGGGTGCATCCCCTCGGGCGGATGTCGACGACGGTGTCGCGCGGTCTGACCTGATCCCACAGCATCTCCGCCGTGGGGTCGTAGACCTTCGCCGCCCGACGGCCGCCATCGGCACGGTTGGCGTAGCAGTACACGCAGTCGTGCATGCAGGTGTCGTACTGCCCTATGTCGATGCTCCTGACGCAGAGGCACCCGTCCCTCAGGTTCCCGTCCCCGATCTCATACGGGATGTCCAGAGAGCGCATCGTCCCACGGTCCAGGCACCCCCTCCTGAGGATCCCCGTGTCGGACATGTCGCGGTCGGTACAGCAACCGGTCACGGTCATCCCGTGATCCCCGGCGACCTCGGACACCATCTCCGCGAAGGCGTCCTCCTCCGTCCTGGTGACCCGTCTGAGCGTCCCGTCCTCCACCAGACGGTTCAGCTTCCCGTACACGTCCAGGAAACTCACCACGCACCTGTCGGTCCACTCCGACGCCTCGCGGCACATCATGGAGAACTTGCGGCGGTGGTAGTCGATACCCATGCCCGGACCGAACACCACGGGGTCGTACCTCCACACCATCCTGTCCCTGCCTATCCTGTCGGATATCCCGATGCATGCGTCGTTCACATCCGCTTTGAACGGCACACCCGGCTCCAACGCCCTCCCGTACGGGGTCATGGTGACATGGAAGAGACACACGTGCCCCATCGACCCGATCTCCCTCAGATGGGGTACCATCGGCCGGGGATCCTTGGTCATGAACACGATGCAGTCGACGTTCGACCTGCCGAGGTCCACGCGATGGACCGTCGTGCGGTGGACGGGATTCCTGACCAGGACTGTCCCGGCACGCAGACGGTTCATGAACCACTCCGAATGGAAGGCGGGGATGTCCGTCCTGCGGCTGGCCGTGATGATCATGTCCGTGCATCCAACTGACACGATAAGACGATTGTCGTCGGTAAGGCTTAAGACACCGACCACGATTCGAAGCCGATGAGGGGCCCCTGCATTTGTTCGTTCATAACCCTGATCGGTACGGTCAGCATCACCGAGGACGGTGAGGGGCGCATAACCGGCGTCTACCTCCCGAGTTCCAATCTCCCCCCGATGGATGACGAGGAGACCGATTCGCTGAGCGAGGCCGGACTCCAGCTCAACGAGTACCTGGCGGGGAAGCGCAGGGAGTTCGACCTCGACATCCACTACACCGGCACCGAGTTCAGGATGGCCGTCATGGAGGAGATCCGCAGGATCCCGTACGGGGAGGTTCGCACGTACAAGGAGATCGCGACCGCCGTCGGATCGCCCAACTCCTCCCGTGCCGTCGGGAACGTCTGCGCGGAGAACCCGTTGCCCATCATCGTGCCCTGTCACAGGGTCGTACCGTCCACCGGCGGGTACGGCTACTACGAGGGCGGTACCGCCCTCAAGAGGAGGCTCATCGAGCACGAGGGGTCGCAGTCTTGATCGACTACAGGTCGGCCCTGGAATCCTCATGGGACCCCGGACTCGCTGCGTTCCAGTCGAAGCTGACACCGGGGAAGGCCGGGATCCACGGTGTGAGGATGCCCGAGATACGCCGTCTGGCGAAGCTGATAGCGGCGGACGACTGGAGGTCGTACCTCGGGGATGCACCCGGGAACTTCGAGGAGGAGATGCTCAGGGGGATCGTCATCGCCACCGCACCCATGGACACGGACGAACGCATCCGCCTCGCGATGGACTTCCTCCCGTATGTGGACAACTGGGCCACGTGCGACTCGTTCTGCTCGTCGTGGAGGATACATGCCGAGGATTCGGAAATGGTGTGGGACGCGTTCTCGTCCCTGATGGGTTCCTGCGGGGAGTACCCGATGAGGGTCTCCGTCATAATGAGGATGGACCATTTCAGGGACAGGCACCATGCGGAGCTCCTCCTGGAGGACCTGATGTCCCACGACAACCCGGGATACTACTACAGAATGGGTGCGGCATGGGCCGCATCGGTGCTGTACGTGGACCACAGGGACCTCGTGGTGGCCGCACTGGAATCCGGGAGGTTCTGCGATCAGACCCAGAACCTGACGATAAGGAAGATCCGGGAGTCCCGCAGGATCCCGGATGATGAGAAGGCAGAGCTGCTGCGCCTCAGGCGCAGAGCTCCCTGATGATCCTCTCTATCTCGTCGGCGTTCTCCCTGCCGACACGCGCACCGCGCCTCTCGAGGAACGTCCATCCCCTGGACTCGCACTCCTCCTTGAAATCGGGGCTGGTGACGGCGATGAGGACGCCGTCGCGTATGAGGTCGGCCTCCAGGAACATGGCGAACATGTCCTTCGGCATGCAGAATATGACCTTCTCGAACGGCTGGGTCAGGTAGGACACCTGTTCCACGAACTGCTTCTCCGCCTGGACCCTCTCGTAGTCCTCCCTGCACTCCATGACCTCGTCGTATCCGGTGATCATGTAGTTGGCCGGAACGAAGCCGTACCTGGCGGTGATGATCCCGAAGGACACGTCGCAGAGCTTGGCCCCGTTCCCGTCCACCGCGGTGTCGAGGCGTGCGACCAGGTTCTTGACCTCGGTCATGCGCCCCTCGAACATCTCGAACGCGGACAGGAGCCTGTGCTTCGCGGTGAACACGGTGGAATCGTTGGTGACTATCAGTATGCGTTTCTTGAGGACGGTCTCCGTCATGAGTTTCGTCATGTCACAACCTCTTTGCTCCCAATCTGTATGCGATGCTGCAGTTGCCCTCCGCCGAGACCATGCACGGTCCCATCGGGTTCATGGGCTTGCACACCTTCCCGAACAGCGGACACTGCTCGGACTTTATGAGTCCCCTGAGGACGTCCCCGCACCTGCATCCGCTGGCCTCGTCCTCCACGTGGGGGGTGGTCGCCAGGATGTCCTCGTGCACCTTGGTGGCGTCGTGGGCTGCGAACTCGGGCCTGAGGGCGAGTGCGCTCTTGGGGATCACGGGGAATCCCCTCCAGGAACGGTCGACGGCCTCGAACGTGTCGGCCATGAGCTGCATGGCCCTGGGGTTGCCCTCCGGCCTGACCAGCCTGGTGTACTCGTTCTCCACCTCGGCGCGACCCTCCTTGATCTGCTTGCAGAGCATGTAGCAGGACATCAGGATGTCCAGGGGTTCGAACCCGGAGATGACCTGGGGCACGGTGTGGGCCCTGCAGAACTCCTCGAACATACCCGTACCTGTGATGACCGCCACGTGTCCGGGCTGGATTATACCGTCCAGCCTCATCTCCCCGAGACTGAATATGGTCTCGAGCACGGGAGGACATATCCTGTGGCAGCTGTAGACGCTGAAGTTCTCGGGGCAGTCGTCCCTGTGCAGGGGGACGCATGTGGACGGCGCGGTCGTCTCGAACCCCACACCCACGAACACGAGGGGTTTGTCTGGCTGCTCGCGGGCCATCTGCACCGCATCGTCTATGGAGTAGACGATCCTGACGTCGGCACCGTCCGCCTTGGCTGAGAAGAGGGAACCGATGGTGGTGGGGACCCTCATCATGTCGCCGAACGCGGTGACGGTCACGCCGTTCCTGGCGAGGGTGATCGCATCGGCCACCTCCTTGCTCGTGGTGACGCAGACCGGGCAACCCGGCCCCTGTGCGATCTCCACGCCGACCTCGTTGAGCATCTCCTCGAGGCCGAACCTCACGATGGTGTCCTGATGGGTCCCGCAGATGTGCATGAACTTGACATCGACATCCATCGCCCTGATTCCGTCCAGGATCTTCCTGGCGGTTCCCTCGTCCCTGTACTTGTACATCATTCGGCCTCCTCGATATCCATGCACCTTATCCTGCACGACTGCCCGCTGGTCACGGTCACGGCACCCCCGCACGAGGGGCATGCCAGTATCGGGACCGAATGGGACGTGAAATCCGGATCGGTCAGGATGGTGGCCGGTCCCTCGAAACCGCAGGAACCGCAGAGGAGCTCGATGGGTTCCTCCTCCACGATGAACTCGGATCCCTCGAGGATCGTGTCACGCGTCACGATCTCGTACGCGAACTTCATCTGCTCCTCGCCGAGATTGGTCAGGCGCCCTATGACCGCGGTCACGCTGTTGACCCTTGTCACGTTGTACTTTCCGAGCTCCGCTATCACAGCGTCCACAAGACTTGCTACCACCGATACCTCGTGCATCACGGGTGTATCGGCTATGCGGATTTAATGCACTATGCCCGACACGGCCCCCGTCGATCGGTGCGTGCGGCCGTATTCGCACAGTTCGCGCACGACGCACTCCCCGCAACGCTGGCGGTTGGGCAGGCATACCACCTGGCCGTGCCGGACCATGTAGCGGTTGATGTCGGACCAGCGCTCCTCGGGTGTGATCGCCATCAGGGCGAACTCCGTCGCCTCGGGCGTCTGGGTGTCGACCAACCCCATCAGGTTCGCGATCCTGTGGACGTGTGTGTCCACGCAGACGGACGGTATGTCCATGGCGTACGACCTGACGCACGCCGCGGTCTTCCTGCCGACCATGGGCAGCTTCAGCAGCTCATCCGTCTCGGACGGGACCTCCCCGCCGTACTCGTCGCGGAGCATCCTGCAGCAGTCGACGATCGCCCTCCCCTTCTGCTTGGGGAACCCGGCCGGCCTGACCAGTTCGGCCACGTGGTCGGGGTCCGCGTCGGCTATCGCCTCCAGGGTCCCGTAGGCGCGGAACAGGTTGTCGGACGCCCTCCTTGTGTTGTCGTCGCGGGTGCGCTGCGACAGTATGGTGGCCATCAGGACGTGGAACGGGTCGCACGGCCACTCGGGGTTCAGGCCCTCGGAGTTGCGGCCGGGGTACGCCCCCCTGTCGTACTCTCCGGAGAGCCTGTCCAGTATCATGCAGATCTCGTCTGAAGCCATCTCAGGACATCCTCCGCCGTGCGGAACGAACCGGTCACCAGGACCATCGACTCGCCGCGTACCTCCAACGCGTCCTCCACCGCCTCCGCGACGGTCCCACGGACCCTGACGTCGCCGTGATGTGCGGACATGGTCTCCGCCAGCGCCTCCGCCGTCGCCGCCCTCGGCGAATCCGGCTGGGTGACGAACACCGTGTCGGCCATCGGGGCCAGTATCCCCGACACGCCGTCCAGGTCCTTGTCGTCCAGCATCGCCAGCACCAGGACCACGCGGCCGTAGATCTCCTCCACGTCCCTGCGGAGGCACTCGGCACCGGACACGGTGTGGGTCGCATCAACCACCAGCGGCATCCCCATGACCTTCTGCATCCTGCACGGCCACGAGACGTCCTCCAGACCCTCCGCGATGTGCGGCACTATGCGGTCCAGGTAATCCGGGAGCAGCGACACCGCCGCGATGGCGAGTGCGGCGTTCTTCGCCTGGTGCCTACCGGGGAGACCGACGGTGTAGAGCTCGCCGCGGTACAGCATGTCCACGGAATCGGGTTTGCTGTCCACGACCTCCACCTCCCTGGCCGATATCTGCACCAGGGGGGATCCGATCTCCTCCGCATGGCGCATGAGCACCTCCAGGACCGGTCCGTCGTTGGAGGTGACGCAGGGTACGCCGGGCTTCATTATGCCGGCCTTCTGCAGGGCTATCTCCTGGATGGTGTCCCCCAGGTGGCCCCTGTGCTCCATGCTGACGTCGTTTATCACGGACACCTCCGGGACTATGACGTTGGTGGAGTCCAACCTGCCCCCCATGCCGACCTCGACCACGGCGATCTCCGCCGCGACGAGCCTGAAGTACAGCAGTGCGACGGCCGTGAGGACCTCGAAGTAAAGTCGGAGGCCAAGCGGTCTTAGGAAGACAAGTT
>JAZODL010000046.1:0-2307 GCA_045596945.1 Candidatus Methanomethylophilaceae archaeon
ACATGGCTACGATCCGACTTAGACCGTCCTGATCCCCGATCCGGCCGCCCACTGCGCCATGGCCGCCATGTGCACGCCCGAGCAGATCGACCGTGCGAGGTCGGAGAACCCCGGTGCGGAGGTCGTCGGGTACGTCAACAGCACCGCGGCGTGCAAGGCCCGCATGGACGTGTGCTGCACGTCCTCCAACGCCGTGGAGATCGTCGACGGCACAGCATCCGACAAGGTCATCTTCGTCCCCGACAGGAACCTCGGAACATACGCGGCATCGAAGTGCCCCGGCAAGGAGGTCATCCTCTGGAACGGGTTCTGCCCGATACACCAGGCGATAACCGCCGGTCAGGTCTCGGAGCTCAGGGACAGGTTCCCCGACGCCCCCATCGTCGCCCACCCCGAGTGCAGGACGGAGGTCCTGGACATGGCGGACCACATAGGTTCCACGGAGAAGATGATCTCCATCGCGCGCTCGTCCGACTCCGACGACATCATCATCCTGACCGAGGTCGGCATGCGTCACCGTCTGGAGGTGGAGTGCCCCGGGAAGAGGTTCCACTTCCCCGAGCATGCGGTCTGCTCCGCCATGAAGATGGCGGACCTCCGTTCGATAGCATCCTGCATGGAGGACGTTTCCAACCGCGTGGAGCTCGGTCCCGAGATGCTCGACAGGGCGTACGCCCCTGTCAAGCGCATGGTCGGTTGATATCAGGAGTACATGTAGTCTATCTTCCTCACCGCGCTGGCGGGGATGAGTCCCTTCAGGTTGCCATCGTTCACGTCGACGGTCTTGAACGCGATCATGACGAGGTGCCTTATCGTGTCCACCGAGGGTGCGCGGTCGAAGTAGCTCTGGACGATCTTGAAGTAGATCTTCGGCTCGTCGCTGTCCATGTAGAACCCGCCGTTGTTGATGGTGTTGTTCACCCTGTTGAGTTCGGGTATCAGCTTGGCGCGGGCCTCCTCGGGGATGTCGAACAGCAGGTAGCAGTAGATGTTCAGTGTGCGGTTGTCGTCGTCCGCGACGATCATCATCCCGATCGGGAGGTCGTCACCCATCGCACTGAGGAGGATCACATCGTTCTCCGCGACCTCGAAATCCAGTTGGCTCGCCCTGAGTGCCTTCTGGACGTTCCTCAAAACGGTTTTCTTGTCTGCCTTCCCGAACATGGTGCCGTATCTGACTGTGGGTATTTACATTTGTTATCCGACGGTGGTCCGAACAAGGGGCAAGGGATATCTACGGATCCGCTATCGGGACCTCATGCGTCTGGACACATGTTATCCGTTGCTCATGTTCATCGCGGCCCTGCTCATATTCGGCACCAACGGCGTCGTGGCGAGCACGATCGGGCTCAGCGGATCCCAGATTGTGCTGCTCAGATCCATGGTCGGGACGGTCGCACTCGTGGTCCTGTTCCTCGCGATGGGGAACGTGTTCACCTTCCACCGCGAGCGTCGCACGGCACTGCTGATGGTCGCCTCCGGGGTATCCATGGGACTCAGCTGGATGTGCCTCTTCGAGGCCTACGATCTGGTTGGCGTCGGCATGGCGTCCCTCGAGTACTACTGCGGTCCGGTCATCGTGATGGCCCTCTCGCCGCTTCTGTTCGGCGAGCGTCTCTCGGTGCGCAGGGTCCTCGGCTTCATCGTGGTCTTCCTGGGGATCATCGCGGTCAGCGTCGAGGGGATCGGGGGTTCCACGGGCGCGGAAGGGCTGATCCTCGGTGCGTTGTCCGCCGTCCTCCTCGCGGTCATGGTCATCACCAACAAGAAGGCCGAGGGGGTCCACGGGATGGAGAACCCAGTGGTGCAGCTCTCCATCGCCTTCCTGACGGTGGCGGCGGTTTCCGTCATCACGGGGGATGTGGCGATGACCGTCTCCGTGTCCGATGTGCCCGGGATACTGGTCCTGGGGCTGGTGAACACCGCCCTTGGATGCTTCCTGTACTTCTCGTCGATCGGGCGCATACGCTCCCAGACAGTCGCTGTCTGTGGTTACATAGAGCCGCTCACGGCCGTCCTGTTGGCCGCGCTCGTCCTCTGCGAGCCGATGGCGCCGGTCCAGATCCTGGGTGCGGCGATGGTCATAGGCGGCGCACTCCTCTGCGAGGTCGGTGCCGCCGTTCCAAAAGGATGAGGGGGAGGGACCGGGGGTCACCCGGTCCTGACCGGATCATCTGCTCTCGATGTCCGTGTACTCCTTCGGCTCCACCATGTTGACGTAGGCGGGGCGGAGGATCTTGTTGGAGGTGATGAGCTCCTCCATGCGGTGCGCGCTCCATCCGACGATCCTCGCGGTGGCGAAGAGGG
>JAZODL010000047.1:0-5079 GCA_045596945.1 Candidatus Methanomethylophilaceae archaeon
CAAGGTCGAGGACCAGACGCTCGTCATGGGCGAGGGAGTCTCCTTCGAGATGTCCGGTCATGTCGAGAACGTCGCACTCGTCCCCGCGATGGACGGCAAGTACGTCCAGTCCGGAAGCGTCGTCATCAACCAGTACGCACCCGGAAACACCTCCAGGGACGTCTCCTCCTTCACGGTGACCGTCTCCGTCGAGAAGGTCACGGCATACGATGTCTCCGAGGAAAAGAAGATCACCCTCAAGCAGTACGTCATGGACATCTCCGGAAAGGTCCAGGGTGGCGACATCATCACACTCGTCGGACTCACCGGCGATGCAGAATACAAGGGCTACGACGCAGAGGAGAAGAAGGCGACTGTTGATAACGTTCTTCCCAAGATGACGATCACCGGCGACCTCGACCTCACGACCACTGGAGGACTCGTAGTCTCCGACGACCTCGATCTCTTCGTCTCCGGATCCGCATCCGCCGATGTGGAGTTCGAGAAGAACTCCAAGACGGAGATCGTCGACGAGACCGAGGGACGTGTCACCATCGCAGGTAACGTCTTCGTCTCCGGAACCATGGACCTCGCCATCGAGGCCGTCAAGGACGTCGGTTCCGATAACAGGACCGGATCCATCTGGGTCCAGGGCGGTAGCATCACGGTCACCACAGGAACGTTCAATGAGAACTTCGCGGAGGACAGGATCCTCGGACTCTACGGCGCACTCTACTGCGTCGAGGGAACCGACAGGGACACCGTCCACATCTCCGACCTCGACAAGGCCATCGCTGGTGCGATCGAAGCAGAGGTCGAGGATGTCTATATCTACTCCATGCCCGGCTCCATATACGCCGAGGATTCCGAGTATGCGAAGGAGGACGGTGCGTACATCGTCACCACCGCCATCGAGATCCCCGAGGACATGACCCTCAACGTCATGACCCCCGTCTACATCTCCGAGACCGGAAAGATCACCTTCAAGGTCGGTTCCGACTTCGATACGCTGTGGATACAGGAGTACGCGTTCTTCATCGACGGGGAGCTCGTCGATGAGGAGGGCATCTTCGAGGGCGACGCCCCCGTGGACCACCTCTACTACCAGGTCTCCAAGTACACCGAGGAGACCGACATAACCGTCTACACCTCCCTCGCCAAGGCACTGGAGGGTGCGGTCGCAGGTGACGTCATCACCGTCGTCATCCCCGTGACCATCGCGGACGACACGACCATCCCCGTGGACGTCACCGTCGTGGCATCCGAGGATGACGGCGAGGACAGAGCGGTCGAGATGTGCGAGGACGTGGTCCTCACCATCGACGGAACCCTCGACATGACAGAGGGTGGATGCATCATGATCTGTGGTGATAGCCAGACTGAGGATGGGGAGACCCCCAAGATCGTCCTCAATGGGATGATCATCTGTGGTGACAACACTGACATCGATAATAACATCGAGGCAACCATGGCCGGTGCCAAGTACATCCTCGACATCGAGGACAAGGGCGAGTTCACCATCATATCCTCCCTCGAGGTCGCGGCTGATAACTCTTCCAAGATCGATACAACATTCGACATCTGTATAACTGAGGACAACACCGTCTCCGATGTGGGCATCGTCCTGTTCGGAGAGGCCTCCGCGGGAGACCTCGTCTTCACCGAAGGCGAGGACATGGAGCTCAACATCCTCGTTGGCAACACCGGTAAGGGAATGAAGGTCGGGACCATCACACTCGACGGTGCATCCCTCGGTGTCATCGATGTCCTGACAGCGAAGGTTTCCGCGGAAGTCACCTCCGGAACCGCCACCGTCGACCTCGCCGGTGCATCCGGAATCGGGTTCGAGATCACGTCCGAGGACGATGGCGAGACCGTCACCACCGCACTCGATATCTCTGGTGTTCCCATCGGCAAGGTTACCGTCTCCGCAGGAGAGGTCACCGTGTCCGGAGAGCTCACGGTCGGAACCTATGTGCCCAAGACAGAGGATGTTGCTGAAGTTAAGTCCGCGTTCTCTGTCGCATCCGGAAGCAAACTCATGATCGCAGAGGGTTCCACGATGACCGTCGTGGGCACAGGAGCATCCAAGCAGTACACCGGGATGACGGTCGACGGAACACTCGATGTCCTCGGAACACTTGTGGTTGAAACTGCAGATGGTACCGCCAAGACCAAGGCGTCCCTTGTCAAAGTGACGGGTGTCGTGAACTACCTCGCAGACAACACCATAGCGGGTGACATGAAGGTCACCGGTATCGTCAACGTCATCCAGGACGAGGATGAGGATGTCGACCTACAGATCACCGGAAAGATGGTCCTCGGCGAGGCCACCGAGACACTCGGTGCGGACGCGTCCCTCAGCGGTGTCGTCTCCTCCGTCAGCCAGCTCGTCGCCTACGCCGGATCCGTCGTGGATGAGGCCAACCTCTGCATGGAGGACGGCGAGACCACCGTCGAGAAGATGTCCGTCATCATCAATGGCACACCCTTCATGACCGTCTACAGCTCCACTGGAACCATGGACGTGTACACCGCGCTCAAACTCGGATCCTACGACTTCGAGGGCTACGAGGAGGTCGTCTTCGATGACAAGGAAGATGACACTAAGGAGGTCCTCACCGTATGGTACTCCGACGCTGAGCTCACCACCAAGGCGACCATCATCAACAAGGATTTCGGATCCTACTCCGCGCTCTACGCACAGCTCGAGCCCCTGACCGCCAAGGTCACCGTCTCCGTCGGAACGGGAATCTCCCTGTTCGTGGACGGCGTGAAGTACGGCTCCGGAACCGATGCCGTCCTCGACGTCGGCAGCCACACCGTGGTCGCCACCGTCGACCCCGGATACACCGGAACCGTGAACGTCACCTTCGACGGCGCATCCGTCGACGGCACCTTCACCATCGCACCCGGGATGGCCGGGAAGACCCTGGTCCTCTCCGCCACCGGCGACATCTCCGCGGACAAGACCGTCGTGGAGTCCGCCGACGAGAAGGATGAGGGACTCGGCCTCACCGACATCCTCCTGATCGTCCTGGTCGTGCTGATCGTCATCATGGCGGTCATCGTCGCACTCAGGATGATGAGGAGCTGAGGCCGGTCGGGACCACGAACGACGACAAGGGTTGGACGCATGGGAACGAACGGTGAACATCTGCTCCGCACGTCGAGGGGACGTCGCAACCGCACCACGAACCGGATATGAAACCCGGGTGTCCGGACCGCACCGGTCCGGACACCGCAACACACCCAAACCCCCGGGGGACGGTAATGCACACCCGACCGATGGACACCCTGACGCACAGGGGCATGTACGGGATGCTGTCCGCGGTGGACCGGCGCACGGTCAGGTCGTCGAGAACCGGGCACGGGACCATCCAGAGACTGGAGTCGGCGGGACTCGTCACCGGGGGACCAGACGGGTCCCTCCGGCTCACGCCGGAGGGGGCCCTGGTCCTGGGGCTCCTGGAGGAGGTCCACGGGCTGATCCTCCTGTGATCATGGTCGCCGATGTGCGACATGATGTGCGACATCATCCACAATGTGATGATGGTCGTAGGTGGCCGGAAACACACCGTATCCCGAGCGTCTCCCAATGGAAACGGACCTTGATCCCCATCCGGATCCGTCATGATCCGCTCCGATCCACCGGCATCGGACGCCCATGTGCGACATCAACCGTGACATGTGCGACATCGGACCATCCGGACCCGGTACGTCGTCGTGATCGGCATCCCGTCATCCGATGGCATCCGGGGCAAGAACCAGATACCCCGACGGATATACCGCCCACGGGACCGTCACCGGTCCCGGAGTGTACGGGGATGATGAGGGAGCTTACGAATGACATGGTGGTCTGCCTGACCATCCACAGGCTATCCGGTGGAAGGGGATCGGTCACGTTCGACGAACTCGTCGACCACCTCTCCGATTCCATGTCCGAAGATGAGGTGTCCATCCACATCGACGACCTCTACGACCTGGGCATCGTCGACGGGAGGTGGGAGGTGCGCGACGGATTCTTCACATGCACGTTCCTCGTGTCCCGGGAGGCCGCCGGGTTCGTGGAGAGCGCCTACCTGAGGTCCACCCTCCGCTGATGGATGCGGGCGGGAGCATCATCCGGAGGCTGCATCGGACGGGATGCACGTCCCGATCCGGGGCATCCCCTCGAAACATGTCCAGACCTCATCTGTATGCGCAACAGGAGCGTATCATACGACGATGTATTCCGGTGCGCGACGGATGGCAACGTCCCCGGACCGGCCCATGGGATGCCCCATGATCAGGAGAGACTGGATCCGCAGGACAGGCACGTCCCGGGTTCCGTACCCGTATCCGCCGGCAGGTCCGTCGACGGGGCGCAGTACGGGGATGTCGGGAGGAGGGCGTCAATGCGAGGCTCCCCCGATGGACCCGGACGGTCATCCAGGAAACCGTACCGTATGCGACATCCCGACGTCCGATGAGCTCCCCCTCGGGCCCGTCGGAGGACCGCCCGTGATCAGGTCATCGTAGTCCAGGGCCCGGAACCCGGAAGCGGACACCATGGTTCGACATGGGGTGTGAATCTTCAAACGCCCATTAGGAGGACACCGATGTACCTTCAATGGGCGTTTAGATCTTGATCGGATCGTATCCGAGGGAACCGTGCCCGGTCGGACGGGGACAGAGTCGGAGGCCGGTGACGGTTCCGTACATCGGACATCGTATGCACGATCCCGATGCGTTTTCCGGCTCACATCTGGATCATGAGCCAGAAATGAGCTAGATGTGAACCAGAAACGAACCGGAGAAATTCCTCTGCATAGGACCATGTCGGAACACGAAACAGAGGCAATCATATGAAAACGGCTGATTTCCAACCATCATGATGTGCTTGTTATTCATCTGAAAACATCGGATTCCCTGTTCCGGGATGTGATCCTGCGTTGTTTTCCACCGAATCCACCGGAAACGTCGGTCTGTTTTCCGGCTCATCTCGGACCGTATCCGGCTCACTTCTGGATCATGAGCCAGAAATGAGCTAGAAATGAGCCAGATGTGAACCAGAAGCGAGTTGTAACGGTAGCGACATCGACCGGTTCATTCGGGGCC
>JAZODL010000048.1:0-4370 GCA_045596945.1 Candidatus Methanomethylophilaceae archaeon
CTCCGACTTTGCAAGCCCATGGAGAAGGACGGAATCGCGATCATCACCAACGCCGGAGGTCTCGGTGTCATGTCCGCGGACGCCGCGTTCGACGCACCCATGATCAACGCCGTCAAGTTCTCCGAGGAGACCATCAACGAGATCAAGACCAGGGTCCCCACCGTCGCCGGACTCACCAACCCCATCGACGTCCGCGGTGACGCCAAGCCCGAGTACTTCAGAGAGGTCATCGACATCGTCACGAAGGACCCCTCCGTCGGAGGACTCGTCATCATGGGATCCCCCCTCGACACCGCCGACCTCGAGGCCGTCGCGGAGTCCATCGTCGCCATGAAGGACCAGATCCCCGTGCCCTTCACCTGCTGCTTCGCAGGTGGTCACAAGTGCGAGAGGGCCAACAAGATCCTCAGGGACGGCGAGATCCCCTGCTACCCCACACCCGACAGGGCGGTCCGCGCACTCTCCATCCTCAGGAGGTACAAGGTCAACAGCGAGGCCCAGCAGGACCCCCTCAAGGTCCCCGCCGTCACTGGTGGCGGAAGGGAGGTCTCCAAGAAGGTCCTCGACAAGGCGAAGGCCGAGGGAAGGGACTCCCTCACCGAGGCGGAGGGCAAGGAGATCTTCGCGGCATACGGAATCCCCACCCCTGGCGAGGCATCCGTCAACAGCGCCGACGACGCCGCCAAGGGGTGCGACAGGATCGGCTACCCCGTCGTCATGAAGATCATCTCCCCCGACATCAAGCACAAGACCGATGTCGGCGGAGTCGTCGTCGGAGTCAAGAACGCCGACGAGGCCAAGGCGGCGTACACCAAGATCATGGACTCCTGCACCAAGGCGGTCCCCGACGCGAGGATCGACGGTGTGTCCATCCAGCAGATGGTCTCCGGTCAGGAGGTCATCCTGTCCATGATCCGCGACGCACAGTTCGGACCCGTCGTCTCCTTCGGACTCGGTGGAATCTACGTCGAGATCCTCAGGGAGATCTCCCAGGCGCACGTCCCCATGTCCGAGCAGCAGCTCGACAACATGATCCAGAGCACCAAGGCGTACAAGCTCATGTCCGGTGCCAGGGGTCTCCCCGAGGCGGACATCGAGGCCATGAAGGACACCATCAAGAGAATCGTCCTCATCGCCGTCGAGAACCCCGAGATCCACGAGCTCGAGATCAACCCCGTCATCGTCGGTCTCAAGGGCAAGGGATGCTGGGCCGTCGACGCCCTGTGCACACTCGTCAAGGAGTGAGCCCGGTCCAAAACGGGAGGGGGAGACCCCTCCCTTCACAACCTACCTTCGTCTTTTATACTACCCCTCCGATCGTCACCCGATGACATCCGAACTCGTCTTCGTTGGACTCGGTCTGAGCGGTACCGATGGAATGACCGTCAAGGCCCTCAACGCATTGAAGGAATGCGACAAGATCTACGCGGAATTCTACACGTCCACCCTCATAGGCACCAAGGTCGAGGACCTCGAGGCCGTCATAGGGAAGAAGATCAAGGTCCTGTACAGGGCCCAGGTCGAGGAGTGCGACGACATCATCTCGGACGCGATGCAGATGAGGGTCGGGTTCGTCACCGCGGGCGACACCATGTCCGCCACCACCCACGTGGACCTCAGGATCCAGGCCGCCGAGGCGGGAATCCCCGTGAGGCTGTTCCACGGTATCACCATATTCTCCGGATGCCCCACGTCCCTCGGACTCCAGAACTACAAGTTCGGCAGGACCGTGACCCTGCCCTTCATCGAGGACAACTACCACCCCAGGTCCCCGTACGACCACATCAAGCAGAACAAGGACCTCGGTCTCCACACGATGATCCTCCTGGACATCCGTGCGGACGAGCTCAGGTACATGACCGCCCACCAGGCCATAGAGTGGCTCCTGGAGGGGGAGAGGAAGTGGGGCGAGGGCCTGGTCACGGACGACACCCTCCTCTGCGTCGCATCCAAGGTCGGATCCCCCGAGGAGAGGATCTTCGCGGGCTATCCCAGGGATCTCCTGGAGATGGACCTCGGGGAGCCCTTGCAGACCCTGGTCCTCCCCGGGAACCTCCACTTCATGGAGGCCTTCGCACTGGTCCACTTCGCCGGTGCACCGCCCGAGATCATAGAGGACGAGTGATCCCGGCCGATGCGCCGTCAAACCCATTCGTGACAGTTCCCAGACGGGGGTCATCCCCCCGTCACCACCGTTGGATACGTACATCGTCAGTTGTTGCCATATCCATCCAACATCTATATATTGGTCGAATTGGATACTTCATCCAATCACAAGGTGTGATGATATGGACAACAAAACGATGTATGCGGTCATAGGCGTCGTAGCCGTGGTCATAATCGCCGCCGCGGCGATCGTCCTCATGGGCGACGACAACGAGGACGACCGCGAGAGGTACAACATCCAGTTCCTCATCGAGGACGGCGACTACTACAAGTGGGCGAAGGGATCCGGCGATTCCGCCGTCGACGCGTTCGAGGACGCCATGGACGATGCGGACCTCGACTGCGAGATCACATCCAGCGGATGGGTCTCCACCGTGATGAACAAGGGCACCTTGGACAACGGGGACGGTACATACACCTACTGGGTCCAGTTTGCATGGAACGGCAGCGCATGGGAGTTCTCCGAGATCGGACTGTCCAACCTCCCCGACACCACGGAGTACTACTGCTTCTGCTACGGGGTCTCCGCGATGACGGGTCCCCTCGACTACCCCACCCACAACCCCGTGGAGTGAGGGTCGCGAAGGTGGGTGAATGAGGTCCTCCAGATCCAAGGTGATGCTGTCCGTCGCGATCCTCGTCGTCGGCATGCTGGCGACGGTCCTGTTCGCGATGATCCCGTCACCCACCGAATCATCGGGCATGGTCGTCGATTTCGGCGACCGCCAAACGCTTTACACCGAGGCCGGGTCCGACGAGGACCCTGTCTCCGCACTCTCCAGGGCCTGCGGGTCCTGGGGCTTCGAACTCGTCATGGAGGACGGTTCGGTCGTCTCTGTGGACGGCACCGCCAACGGCGACGGGGGGACATGGGGCCTCTACGCAGTGGCACACGGTGCGAGGGACTGGACCAGGCTCGGTTCCGACCCCGCATCCCATTCCGTCTCCGACTACACCGTTGTCTGCTGGGGGTACTGCGCCCCGGGGGAGCTCCCCACCAGGGCGGTCGACAGCACCGGTGTGTGCTTCTACGGATTGGACGTCCCGTCGAGGGTCGTCTCCATGGCCCCGTCCTGCACCGAGATAGTGTGCGCCGTCGACGGCGGCATCTGGAGACTGGTCGGCACGGACATGTACAGCAACTACCCCGAGGATGTGGTCCGCGGACACGGGGACGGGTCGATCTCCATCATAGGCGGCTACACCAACCCCAGTTTCGAGACGATAATGAAGCAGGAGCCCGACCTCGTGATAGGCGTGGGCGACCAGAACATGCATGTGGGCGTCGCCGGGAAGCTCAGGGCGGCGGGCATAGACGTCATCATCATGGACGGCGGGGAGGACGTGGACACCGTCCTCGACAACATATTCTCCGTCGGAGTGGCCCTCGGGACGGAATCGGATGCCGTCGACCTGGTGGGTTCCATACGCACGTCCATGGACGCCGTGTCGGACATCCTCGGTTCCCAGCCGTACATGACGGATGCCGACGTCATGGTGTCCCTGTCGGCCGTCAAATCCCCGTGGGTGTCGGGTTCCAACACCTACGTCTCCGATGTGATGTCGGACATGCACATGCTCAACGTCTACTCCGGGGAGTCCGGATGGGTCCAGGTGAACTC
The DNA here is from genome assembly GCA_045596945.1 of Candidatus Methanomethylophilaceae archaeon. Lineage (GTDB taxonomy): Archaea > Thermoplasmatota > Thermoplasmata > Methanomassiliicoccales > Methanomethylophilaceae > Methanoprimaticola. Next base: position 3,789 of record JAZODL010000048.1, read on the forward strand.
CGAGACCCTCCTGAGGTGCAACCCCTCGGTCATAATAATCGCATCCACCGACTATGATGCCACGCAGTCGGACTACGATGCACTGATATCCTCCCTGTCCTCCGAGTGGCGCGGAACGGACGCCTACAGGACGGGCGAGATCTACCTGTTCACAGGGGATTCATGCGATCTCCTCTCACGTCCGGGCCCCCGTGTGGCCCAGATGTCCGAGCTCCTCGCACGTGCGGTGCACGGCGGGGCGTTCGACGACGGCATCACCGTCCCCAAGGTGATAGGGGACGGGTACGCCGATTACCTCTCTGTCACCAAAGAGGGATCCATATGAGATGTTCCCCGAAGGCACTTGCAATCATTGTCGTGGCGGTGTCCATCGTATCCGCGGCATCCGTCGTCGACGGTGCGGGCGGAGCGTCGGACGACGTCCTCCTGTACGATGCCGGAAACGGCGTAACCGAATGGACGGGCATCGGCGACGGGCCCCTCCTGGAATCCATCGCCGAATCCCTCGGATCCAACGGTCACGAGCTGTCCACCGACGGTCCCCTGACCGTGGACGGCCGGACCCAGATCACGATAGGGTCC
>JAZODL010000049.1:0-5596 GCA_045596945.1 Candidatus Methanomethylophilaceae archaeon
GCGCACCGACAGGGAGTTCGCCAACGCCCACCTCGACGGGGTGGTGCACATACCCCTGGACGACCTGCGCGACCGCATCGGCGAGTTGGACCGGTCGAGGCCCCTGTATGTGATGTGTCACAGTGGGTTGCGGAGCTACATCGGATGCCGCATACTCCAGCAGAACGGTTTCGAGTGCTACAACCTCTCCGGTGGGTTCCGTCTCTACAGGTCGGTGATGGAGGACCGCAGGCCCGATTCACCAGGAGACTACCCATGCGGAGCGGGGAGGTGCTGACATGAGGCTCGCGGGCAAGGTGGCAATAATCACCGGGGCATCCAGGGGCATAGGCTTCTCGATAGCCTCCGCGTTCGTCGCGGAGGGCGCATCCGTGACCCTCTGCGGGAGCAGGACATCATCCGCGGAGAGGGCCGCCACGGAACTTCTCAGGATGTTCCCCGATGCGGACATACTCCCCATGGGTGTTGATGTGACCGACACGTCGGAGGTTTCTGAGATGGTGTCCGCTACCGTGTCGAGATGGGGCAGGGTGGACGTCCTGGTGAACAACGCGGGGATCACATCCACCAAGGGCATCACCGAGATGACCGATGAGGACTTCACATCGGTCCTGGGGATAAACCTGGTCGGACCGTTCAAGACCATCCGCGAGGTGGTCCCGGTAATGAGGGACAACGGCGGAGGCAGCATCATCAACACCAGTTCGATGGTCGGCACCTACGGCGGCCGTATGCAGACCGCGTACTCCTCGTCGAAGTTCGGGATCAACGGTCTGACCAAGTCGTGCGCCAAGGAGCTGGGTCAGTACGGGATACGTGTGAACGCCGTCGCTCCGGGGGCGGTGGCAACGGACATGGTGGAGGAGTTCACCGACGACAGGATGAAGGCGTTCCTGGCATCGATGACCCCGTTGGGGCGCATGGCGGACCCGGATGAGCTGGCGGGGACCTACGTGTACCTGGCCTCCGACGAATCGTCGTTCACCACGGGTGCCATAATCAACGTGGATGGCGGCATAGTGATGTGAGTGTTCACACGGTGACCACGGTGACGCTGGCACCGTTCATCGATGCGGGGACCACCCCCACGGAGTAGCTGTGGTAGGTGGTCTCGCAGTAGCGGTACTCGCACCCGTTGTAGACTATGGGCCGACCGTCGCATTCCACCGATACGGCGCCCGCGGCATGTCCGGGGAGGATCAGCAGTGCGACGTCATCGTAACCCGACGCCTTCATGATCGCGCAGAACAGGATGGATGTGTCCTCGCAGTCCCCTCCCATGTCGAACAGCGTCTCCAGGGGGAACTTCCAGTATTCCTCGTACCCCATCTGCGTCGCATCGTCCTGGTATTCGATCCACTGTGTGAACTTCAGGACGAACTCCGCATACTCCAGCTCATCCATCCCCCGGCCGAGTTCTCTCAGGTCCGCGGCGAGACGGACCACCGTCTCATCGGAGTACGTGATGAACGTCCTGTCACGGGCATGGTTCCCACGGACGTCCTGCTCCCTCAGATCCACGGGGTAGGCTCCGCGGTACGCCTCCACATCGGAGTAGTCCATTTTGAACGACAGGTTGTACGTCTCGCCCCCATGCTCCCATGTGAACTCGCGGACGACGTCCCCCATGACCCTTACGGTCGAGAACCTGTGGGTCTCCGATCCATCCACGTACCCGTCCACGAACACCGTGTACAGGCCGCCTCCGGGGATGGATACGGACCCGTCACCGGAGTACGGAAGGTCCATCGTGGCGTCCAAGGTTCTATCCACCACCGTGACCTCGCACGAATCCATCCCCGGTCCGATCCTGAACACATCGCCTGTCCCGACGGTAATGTCGGGGTCGGTACCGTTCATGGCGAACACGCGGATGTCATCCCCTCCGGCGACGAGCGTGCATACGGGATCGTTGCTGAGCAGCCTGCCGCCCTCATCGAACCATCCCGTGAACGTCGAGGGGTCGTCACACACGGCTGTGAGCACCACCTCCTGGCCGGGGGCGTAGGTTCCGCTCCCCAGGACCTCGATGCCGTGGTCGCCGTATCCAGTGACGGCGTACTCGTTGTCGACATCCACGACGAACTCCCCTGTGAACGTGTACGTGTAGTGTTCGGACTCCCAGAAGGTCTCGTAGTCGTAGGTGCACTTGTACAGTATCCACCCGTCACCTATCCACTGCCTCTCCTGTGCGCCGTTCTGGTACACGATCGACCATAGTTCGCAGGTCTTCCATCCGGATGCGGTCTGGATGATCTCCTCCCCCACGAGGGTCCAGCTCTCCCCCGATCCGCCCATCCCGGTCCAGGAGTTCTGGTCGCTGGTCACGGTGTCGGTGCTGCCCAGGGAGTACGTCTTGTTGAGGGTGGTCCTGCTGTTGATGTAGTAGTTGCCTGCGTCGGGGTTGTAGTACAGGTACGTCCTGCTGGACGACCCGTCCACCGTGTACGGTATGAACATCTCCTGCCCCCGACCCTCGATGCGCATGTTGAACCCCTTGCCCTCCAGGTTGTCGGACCACCGTGCGTAGAGCACGATGTCCCCCTCCATGTCGGGGGTGATGGCCTCACAGCGGGTCGTCATGACGGGATCCAGGTACCATCCCTTGAAGTACAGGTCATCGGAGATGGCGCTGTGGAGCGGGATGCTGTCCCCCCTCGTGTACATGACGGGGTTCAAAGGGTTGTTCTCGCCCCCGCCCAGGTCGTACGTGACCGTGTACTCCGTGTCCTCGTTCAGTTCCTGGATGATTATCGTTCCCGTGACGACGGCGATGGCTACCGTCAGGACGATCAATGCGATGCCGGAGAGCTTACTCATGGGATCCCCACAGGGCATTGACGGGATCATATTCAAACCAACCGCAGGGCGGACACATCCCGTGGGCGGAACCGGATTCGGATAGGTATTTATGGATGAGTGTTACTAGCTTCGATATTAGTATGAATAAAGTGTCCTTCCTGTTAGCATTCGTCATACTGACCGCATCCGTGGCGACGGTCTCCGCATCGGACGGTGCGGATGCCGCACAGTCTGCCGTGACGGTCACCGATGGAACGGGGAGGACGTTCACGTTCGAGGGTCCCGTCAACAGCATAGTGACAATCGGGGTCGGGGTCACGGCGACCGTGATCGACCTGGGGGCCCTGGACCGCATAGCGGTGTGCGACAGCTACTCCCGGAACAACCCGGACAGCGTGTTCGATGGCCTCAGGGAACGTGTGGACAGGGGCCTCGCATCGGCGGGCGGCAACATATACGACAGTGGGAAGGACCAGCTCAGGAACGACATAGTGGATGCCGCGGATCCCGGGACGGGAACGTTCGACAGGGAGAGGGACGTGGTGTTCGTGACGGGGTCCGATGCGTACCGGGCCAATATAGTGCCGTATCTGGAGGACAAGGGGTTTGTGAACGTCATGCAGTGGTACAACATCACGGATTATGACGACCTGGTGCGGTTCGCCGAGACGGTCTCCCTGGTGTGTACGGGGCATGTGGAACCCGTGGTCGGCAGGATGGTGGAAATGGCGGACTACATAGAATCGACGGTATCGGCCAGCCGCCACGATCGGGCGGAGGCCTTCTACGTCACCCATTCGGGAGGGTCGTTCAGAGTCGGGAACACCGACTCCGTCTCGACATCCATGATATCCGCAGCAGGGGGCGAGGTTGTTACGTTGGATCCGGAGGAGATGGCGACCACATACGTTGCCAACATCACGGAGCTGGTGGAGAGGCACCCCGGTGTGACGGTGTTCGTGGATGATGTCGTTGCATCGGACCCCGGTCGTCTGGAGTCCCTGATGAGGTTGACGGGCGATTCGACCGTCGTCCCGTTGGACCAGATATGGAACAACTACAGCACCCTGAGCATGGGCGGGGTGTGGATGATGGCGTCCGCGATGTACCCGGATCTGTTCGACGGGGATGTCCCCGACCTGGCATCGGACGGGTCCGACATCACCGTGTACCTCCTCGCATCCCTCGTGGTCGCATCCCTGATATGCGTTCTGTCCGTGCCGTTCCTTAGGGGTGGTTCGAGATGATGTCACGGAGGACCGTGACGTTCGCGACGCTCTCCGCCCTCGTGGTGTTCACCGTGGTCTGCGCCTTCCTGAACCTGTCCTGGGTGTCGGCTGGCACGAGCTACACGTTCCAGGAGGTGTGGGAGGCGCTCATCGGGGAGGGTACGTGGGCATCCAACATAATAGTCCGTGAGAACAACGCCCCCCGTGTCGTGGCGGGCCTATTCGTGGGGGCGGGTCTCGCGGTGACCGGTGCGGCCATGCAGGCCGTGTTCAGGAACCCCCTCGCCTCCCCGTACATACTCGGTCTGTCCTCGGGGGCGTCACTGGGTGCCGCCCTGGGGATGCTGTTCACCATCCCGTTGGTGCCAGTGGTCATAGCCACGCCGTTCCTGGCGTTCATCACGTGTTTCGCCACGATGGTCCTCGTGTACTCGATGTCCCGTGTCGGGGGCTCGGTCCGTACGGAGACCTTGATCCTGTCGGGTGTCGCCGTGTCCTCCCTGCTGTCCGCACTGGTCTCGTTCCTGACGTTCATAGCCGGGGACAAGCTGGAGGGGATAGTGTTCTGGAGCATGGGGAACCTCGGAAACGCCAGCTGGGGGGAGATCGCCTTCATGGCTCCCGTAGTGGTGGTGTGCGCGGTCCTGCTCCTCACACAGGCCAAACCCCTCAACGCGATGATGATAGGGGATGCGCATGCCATGGATCTGGGTGTGGATGTGAGGAGGACCAGGCTGTTCGTGCTCATCCTGTCCACGGTTGTCGTCGCCGCGGCGGTGTCCTTCGTGGGAGTAATCGGTTTCATCGGTTTGGTGATCCCGCACATGCTCCGCATCCTCCTCGGCCCGGACAACAGGCACATAATGCCCCTCAGTATTGTCGCCGGCGGGTGTTTCGTGCTGATCTGCGACTACATGGCACACATCATAGCCCCCTATTTCGGGATACTGCCCATCGGTGTCGCCACCGCCCTCATCGGGGCACCGGTGTTCATATACCTGCTGATACGCAGGAGGAGGGAGGTGGGTTGGAATTGACCCTCGACGTCAACGGACTCAGGTACAGGTACGGGGACAAACCCGTGTTGGACGGTGTGGACATACCCGTGGTGGAGGGGGAGATCCTGGGGATACTCGGACCGAACGGCTGCGGCAAGACCACTCTGCTGAAGAACCTGAACAAGAACCTCTCCCCCTCGGGCGGATGCGTCATGCTGGATGGGGAGGACATGTCGGGAATGGCGAAGAGGGATGTCGCCAGGAAGGTCGCGGTCGTACCCCAGACCAACGAGGTCCACTTCGCCTTCACCGTGAGGGACATGGTCGCCATGGGCCGTATGCCGTTCCAGGGTATGCTGGGCGGACCCTCGTCCGAGGACGAGAGGATAGTCGATGAAGCGATCGAGAGGACCGGGCTCGCAGGATACCGTGATAGGATGATGAACACCATGAGCGGCGGGGAGAGGCAGAGGGTGATAATCGCCAGGGCGATCGCCCAGACGCCGAAGATCCTGCTCATGGACGAACCCAAAGTCGGAGGCCAAGCGGTCTTAGGAAGACAAGTTA
>JAZODL010000050.1:0-5864 GCA_045596945.1 Candidatus Methanomethylophilaceae archaeon
TGCCACAGTCACACCTTTCCTGTTCCCGGAGAGCGGAGGAATCCCCATCTACAGGGCTCTCGAAGCCGCTACCGAGTCCGTCTACATCGAGATGTACGAGATCAGAAGCAAGAACATCTACGGACTCCTCTGCGAACTGGAGGACAGGGGCGTCGATGTGACGCTGCTCCTGGAGGGTGCGTCCGTCGCACGTGGATTGGCAGATGATGCACCCAAGATCCGTTCCCTCATCGACCATGGAGGCGAGGTCAGGGTCATCGGTGGAACTGATGTGGACAGATATGAGAACATGCATGCAAAGTATGCGGTCATCGACGGCGATACCGTCATCGTCACATCCGAGAACTGGTCCGCAGCCAACTGCAACGGCGAGATAGACGAATACCCTTATTCTAGCGACACCGGCAACCGCGGATGGGGAGCCATCGTAGAAAGCGAGGAGTATGCAGGGTTCATGATGGGTGTATTCTGGAACGACTACTCCATGGAGTACGGCGACACCCGTGAGTTCCTCGACCTCTTCCCCAACTCCGTGGGGTCCAATCCCTACTATGTAGCACCGACCTCTGACTACACCTTCCAGTCCTATCAGGCGAAAGTGACGCCCGTCCTCTCCAACGACAGCTCATACGATGCTATGGAGTACTACATCGCCGAAGCAGAGGAGAGGCTATATGCTCAGAACCAGAGCCTCACATCCTACTACGCCGAACTCGGGGAGGGGACCCCCATCTACATGATGAACGAAAGAGCTAAAATTGGCGTCGACACTAAGTTCATCCTCAGCGGAGGATTCAACCCCGGAGAGACCCAGAACGAAGAGAACGCCGTGTACCTCATCAACAGCACCACCTCCGTCTCAGCCGCCATCATGGACAAACCTTACGTTCACAACAAGGGTCTGATTTGCGACGACTCCGTCTGGGTCAGTTCCATCAACTGGACACCCGACTCCGTCAACAACAACAGGGAGGCATGTGTTGTCATCCACTCGGCTGCAGTCTCAGACTTCTTCGCGGAGTCCTTCAACCAGGACTTCCAGAGGAACTACAACTACGACGGTTTCAGCGTTGACATCTCGGAGATCAAGACGAGTTACCCCTCCGGCAAGGAAGTGACCTTCACCGTGACGGTCTCCCCCGAAGGAGACTACACCTACAAATGGGACCTCGGAGACGGATCCGGTGTCAGGACAACCTCCGTTCCCCGTATCGTCGCCACACCCGCGGACGGTTCCCACAAGCTGACCGTCACGGTGACCGACAACGACACCGGCATCAGCAACAAGGTGGAGAAGACATACTATGTCGGAGACGACCCCGGAAACTCCGGGAACGGTACCACCGGCGACGACACCCTCGACATCGAGCTCCCCGAGTCCCTCAAGGCCCTCGAGGAGTACCTGGTACCCATAATCGTGATCATCATCGCTATACTCGGAGCCCTCATCAGGGCCATCAAGAAGTGATCCGATGGTGATTATCAGACAAGCCGGACCGATGGACGTCGAGAGGGTCTACAACCTCGTGAACTCCAACCTCGACGCGTACTTCGCGCCGGATGTCGTAAACTTCTTCCTCATGCAATGGCCCGGCGGGCAGTTCATCGCCGAGGACTTCCTCGGCAACCCCGTCGGTGTCATATGCGGCTCCCGTCTCGACGGGGGCCGCGCCTCCATCGCCCTCTTCGCGGTCGACGCCCGTCACCGCGGCACAGGTGTTGGCACGCAGCTCCTCCAACACTTCCGCAGACGCTGCCTCATGGAGGGCCTGACCAGGATACAGCTGGAGGTCCGCACGACCAACATCCGTGCCATATCCTTCTACGAGAGGAACGGCTTCGTCAGGACCGAGTACCTCAGGGGGTTCTACGACGGTGTCGGGGACGCCTACCGCATGCTCCTGTCCATCAACGGGGTGAACCTCGGTCTCCCTTCCTCAGAAGGCGTATCATGATCACCAGTGTGACCACTATGCCCACGGACAGCAGGGCTATCTCCGCGATCTCCCTGTCGCCCATGTCCTCGTCCACCGTCTGAACGGTGCCGTCCGTGGACAGGGTGTAGTAGCCGTTGCCGAGGACACCGAAGGACAGCGAACCGGGGGAACGTGAGACCTCGCCGGCCTCCGTGACCTCCCCGCCATCCGTGACCGAGTACAGCACGGCGACATCCATCCCGTGGGTACCCTCGAACGGGACGTTCGCAACCAGTGTGCACAACGGGAACAGCCTCTGGTCCACACCGTCGATGTGGACCCTGTACGTGTCGTCGTGACGGGAGACCGACAGGAGGAACCTGTCACCGTAGACGGCGATGTCGTCGGGGACGGTCACGGACAGTCCACGCTCCCCGTTCACGAGCACCGCGGAGATGTACCTCAGGTACCCCGGTGAGGAGAGCGCGATGACCACCGTCTCGTCCGAGGACATTATGCTTATGCTGGACTCGGTGTTCTGACAGCGGATGTAGTCCGCGACGAAGCCGTCACCGGACACCGTGCCGACGACCTCCCCGTTGTCGTGCTTCTCCACGACCGCGTTGTTCTCCAACGTCCCGTCGTTGACGATGGTGCCGTGGAGCTCCAGGTCCGTCGTGATCACCAGCATCCCGCCGGGACTCACGGTCACGAGACCGTCGACCTCCACGACCGCCAGGGTATCGAGGAACACGGACGTCTCGGAACCTATGGTGTGGACCGCGACCCCGTCCCAGACCCCTCCGTCACCGTACACGGGTGCATCCGGACCGGACGGCGGGGCGTACGTGTGGGAGATGGACGTCGTGTAGGCGGTGGAACCCACCCTGTAGCTGCCGAAGTGGTATGCGGAGGTCCTCTTCTCCGTGAGGAAGCATGTGTCCATCATGATACGGGTGCCGGGTGCATCGATCACCACGTTCTTGAGACGGATGGGATCGGGCTCCTGACCGTTGGACAGGAGACCGGGTGCATCCACGACCCCGCCTCCGATGATGGCATGGCGGATCGACACACGGGGGTCTATGGAGACCGTGACGTCCCCGGAGATGTACGAGGTGCACATGGAGGACAGGGAACGGTTGCCGCTCGCCTCCGTGTCCGCACCTATGCAGAAGTAGTCCACGGACCCCGCCTCCAGGTCGTAGCTCATGGAACCTATCATGGAGCCCGTGTTGGACATGTAGCCCACCGAGCCCCCGCGGAGGAGGACGGTCACGGAACCGTACCTGCCCTCGTCACCGGTGGTGGACATGCGGTGGACGGTGGCGCCCCCTCCGACGGTCACGGTCATCTCGCCCACACGGACCATGTCCTCGGTGGGGACGAACTCGGTGACGGTTCCCGACTCCAGACGGATGTCCACGTTCCCGAGGGGGTTGAACATCCTGTCGTAGTCGTTCCCCAGTGCGGGGACGTCGGCGTTGTCCACGGAGAACAGTGTGAGCGTGCGGACGGAACCGGAGACCATCCTGAACGAGATGTCGACGTACTTCTGGGTCTGCTCCAGCTCGTCGAGGTGCAGGAGGGCCAGGTTCCTCACATCGGCCCCGTCGAGGACCACGCGGAGCTCGCCGGTGGTGGGGAGCCACTCTGCGACGGTCACGTCGGAACCGGAGGGCACGGTGCGCGTCACCCATGACACGGTGTCGCCCGGATCGCCGTAGGCCGGTGACGAACGCTGGGTCACGAGGGTCTGCCCGTCCTTGCCGACGGTCAGTATGACGTCCGCATCCGGGTACGTGTCCTGCGGGAGCGGGACCTCCTCCTGTCTGGCGGACGATGCGTCCTCCGTCAGCATGACGGATGACGACACGACGGCCAGGAGGAACACGGCCAGAAACAGAAAGCACCTCTTCCCGCCCTTCATCGGCGCGGGTACGGGGTATGTGTATTTGACGGTTTTCGATGCGGGGATCGGAGAACGGACCCGCCCCCGTGGGGACAGGGACGGGTCCCGGACATGGTTTCAGGAGAACATGGAGTCGTCCATGTGCTCGGTCTGGAAGTAGTAGGATGACCTCTCCTTCTGTGCGGAGGACACGTCCTTCCCGAGTCCCTTGTTGTAGGAACCGTACCTCTCCCTGATCTGCTCCTCGACGCTGCGGGACCTCCTCAGCGCACGTGTGATGTGGTCCGCGGTTATGAACTCGGAACCGTCCATCACCGCGAGGTCGCCCGCGGCGCGTATGAGACCGCCGAGCTCCCTGAGCCTGAGGGTGAGCGCGTTGTTCTGGTTGTCGGCCTTCGCACGAAGCCTCCCCTCGGCGATGATGAGCTCCACTGCCTCGATGGTGGCATGGGGTATGTGCCCGTCGAGGTTGACCTCCTGTGCGACGAACTGCGCGTACCTGGCGCGGTTGTGGGGGGTGTCGGGCATGGCGATGTCCACAAGGACCTCGTATCCCCCGCCGATGATCCTCGACCTGAGGGGGGACAGGATGTTCTCCAGGTCCTGGATGTTGCATGCGGCCACGAGGATGAAGTCGCAGGGGACGTCCTCGACCTTGACACTGGCTCCGGCGGACTGGGGGTTCCTACCCACGATGGGGAACACCTTCTCCTGCATGGCGGTGAGGATGTACCTCTGGAGGTCGCCGAGATGCGATATCTCGTCGATGAACAGGACGCCCTCGTGCGCCTCGTGGATCGAACCTGCGACGATCCTCTCGTACGCGGGCGAACCGAGCTTCTCGTGGCCGCCGTAGGGATCGTGCCTGACGTCCCCGAGCAGCTCCGTCTCGGACGCACCGGTCGCGAGGACGAACGGATCCCTGTGCAGCTTGACCAAGACCTTCTCGCTGGACGTGCGCTGGAGCTCGCCCCTCTTGTCGATGGCCTTCTGGTCGAGCATGCGGATCCTGTCGCCAGCACGCTCGAAGATTATGACCTCGTCCACACCGTCGCGGGTGCGGGTGGTGTGCACCTTCTCCTTACCGGCCGTCACCTGGGGCATGGCCACCTCCAGGACACCGCCGAGGATGTCCTGGAACGGGTTGGACCTGTTGCCCATGTCCATCTTGCTCTGGTTGCAGTGGGGACATGTTATGTCCGACGGGAGCGAGCACTTGCCGCAGGACTTGCACCTGTAGCCCAGGTGCTCGGCGACGTTGGCGGGGGCCTCCGCGGGCTTCAGCAGGATGCCGACGGACTCCGCCTTGATGCTCTCCTCCCTGAGGACCTCGTCCGCGTCCAGGACCTCGAGGAACGGCCTCTCGGGGTTCTCGGGGTTCTTCACGACGCGGATCTCGTGGGCCGGTTTGGGGAGGTTCATCGAGAGCGCACGTGCGATCATCGACTTACCGGTCCCCGGGGGACCGACGAGCAGGAGGTGCCTGCGCTGCCTGGCGGCGATCTTGGCCAGCTCTATGGCCTCCTCCTGACCTAGGACGCGGTCCAGGGGGTCGGAGGGTATCTGGATCTCCGCCGTGGACGACATCGTGGCGACGTCGTCCCATGTGTCTACCAACCTCTTCTCGGTCATGTCAATCAGTAGAGGTCTTCCTTGGTCCAGATCGTGATGTCTGCGGGCATCTTCGAGATGTTGCCCTTGCGGGTTCCGATGACGAGCTTGATGCCCTTGTCTGCGGACACGTCGAGGATCCTCTGGGAGATGACTCCGTCGAAGACGATGGCGACGACGTTCTCCGAGTCCTCCTTGAGGGAGTTGACCAGACTCTTGACGGCGACCTGCCTGAGGACCGTGTTCTCGGGACCGAGGACCTTCGCGTTGTGGGTGGTCGAGAGGTCGAGCAGCATGTCGCGGTACGCCTCCTGCTCGGGTGTGAGCACCTTGTCGGAGGACCTCTTGCCACGGAGCGTCCTGGGCTTCTTGGGCTTCTCCACGACGGGTTTCTCCTCGATGACTGGCTTCTCCTCCACGACGGG
>JAZODL010000051.1:0-2181 GCA_045596945.1 Candidatus Methanomethylophilaceae archaeon
CTGCATCCCTGTTCTCCCTGAGCCTCTGGTTGATCCTGAGGACATCGACCAGCTTGTGTGTGAGGTCGTCCTCGGATCTGTCTCCGGAGTCGAGGGTGATCGAAGGCCTGACGGTGACGGGGGGCACTGCGAGTGCGGTGAGCACCATCCACTCGGGCCTGCATGTGGAGGGGTCGATTCCCAGTGTGACGAGGTCGTCATCGGGGATCTTCTCGAGCCTCTCACGGACCTCCTTGGGGGTGAGCTTGTGGTTGTCCTCGACCTCCCTGAAGGTGGTGGGCTTGTCCAGTTTGATCTTGACCTGCTCCTCACCGCAGTAGGGACAGACTCCCTTTCCGGATGCATCCTTCGCGGTCTCCTTGGAGAAGTTCTTGACCTCGATGGTCCCCCCTCCGAGCTCCTCCATCTTGTCCATGCTCTCCCTGCGGGCCTGGATCTGGTCCTCGGAGAGCATGAGCCTGCCGCACTGGCAGCAGGTGGACTCGAGCAGCATCTTGATGTCCTTGATGAATCCGACGTGGATGACGGGCATCGCCAGGTCGATGTGTCCGAAGTGTCCGGGACACTCGTCGACCTTGCATCCGCAGGTCTTGCAGCGGAGTCCGGGCTCGATGACTCCCATGTGGGGGTCCATCAGTCCCATGTCGATGGGGTAGCCCTCGTCGTCGTACGTGTCCGCGGTGATGATCTTGGTTGCGGACATCTTCCTGATCTCCTCGGGGGAGACGCAGGAGAACTTGATCGATCCGATCCTCTTGGTGATTCCACGTATTGTCATCTCAAATCCTCCAGCTGGAGCCTCATGGCTACACCAAGAGACAGGAGCTCGTCCATCAGCAGCTTGAAGGCGTACGATGTCTGGACGAGGTAGATGCTTGTGTTGTTCTTACACACGGGACAGTACAGCGAGCCGTGCCTGTCCATGATGGCGATGTGTCCGCACTTGGGGTTGCCGCAGATGTACTGCTGGGTTCCGTCGGACTCGTCGAGCAGACGGTCCTTGATGACCATGGCCGCTCCGTGACCGATGAGACAGTCACGCTCCATCTCTCCGAACCTGAGTCCTCCCTGCCTGGAGCGACCCTCGGTGGGCTGCCTGGTGAGGATCTGGACGGGTCCCCTGGACCTGACGTGCATCTTCCCGCTGACCATGTGGTGCAGCTTCTCGTAGAAGATGACCCCGGTGTAGACATCCGCCTGGATCATGCGTCCGGTCCTTCCGTCGTACATGACCTCCTTCCCGGAGTCCTTGAACCCGTTCCTGACGAGGCCGTCGCGGATGGAGTCCTCGTTCTCACCGGAGAACGCGGTACCGTCGATGATGCGTCCCTCCATGGATCCGACCTTGCCGGCGATCATCTCGAGCACGTGCCCTATGGTCATACGGGAGGGGATTCCGTGGGGGTTGACGACGAGGTCGGGTGTGACACCGTCGGCGGTGAAGGGCATGTCGCACTGGTCGACGAGCCTTCCGACGACCCCCTTCTGTCCGAACCTGGAGCAGAACTTGTCACCGAGCTCGGGGATCCTCTCATCCCTGACCTTGACACGGACCAGCCTGGAACCATTCTCGGACTCGGTGATCATGACGGAGTCGACGTAACCCTTCTCGCCGGGCCTGACGGTGACGGACGTCTCCCTCCTCTTCTGGGGGGTGAGGAAGTCCGTCTCCTCCTCCAGGAACCTGGGCGGGGAGGTCTTTCCGATGAGGACGTCGGATCCTGTGACCTCGCTCTCGGGCGAGATGAGTCCGTCCTCTCCGAGGGATGCGTACGCGAGGTCGGCGCGTGCACCCATGATGTCGGGGGAGGGGATCTCGAAGTGGTCCTCCTGTCCTCCGGGGTAGCGGCGCTCCTCCGCACGGTAGGACCTCATGAAGGTGGACCTTCCGAGACCCCTCTGGACGGAGCTCTTGTTCATGACGAGCGCATCCTCGATGTTGTATCCGTGGTAGGAGAGGACCGCGATGCAGAAGTTCTGACCGGCGGGCCTGTGGCTGTAACCCATGAACTGCATGGTCTGCGTCTGGACCATGGGGACCTGGGGGTACTGCATGAGGTGGCCTCTCGTGTCGGGCCTGATGCGGTAGTTGGCGGTGGGGATACCCAGTGCCTGCTTACCCATTCCCGCACCCATGGTGATACGGGGTGCGGAGTTGTGCTCGGGGTAGGGAACGATACC
>JAZODL010000052.1:0-26286 GCA_045596945.1 Candidatus Methanomethylophilaceae archaeon
CCCCGAGGACATCCCGGGGGACCTGGCCTCGGAGATCGAGGGGGCGTGCGTCGTGATCGCGAAGGGCATGGCGAACTACGAGTCGCTGTCGGACGACAGGCTCCCGGTCCCGGTCGCGCACATACTGCGTGCGAAGTGCCAGCCGGTCGCGGATTCGCTGGGTGTGGCCGTGGGGACCAATGTCGTCAGGGTCAGGGTGTGATTCCATGGAGTTCAGGGTTAGGCAGGCAGTGGTGATGGTCGGTGGAAAGGGGACGAGGCTCCTCCCGTTGACGGAGACGAAGCCGAAGCCGATCCTACCGGTCGCGGACAGGCCGTGCATATGGTACCTAGTGCGCTCGCTCGCACGTGCCGGGATTGAGGAGGTGATCCTCGCATGCGGTTACAGACCGGGCGAGATGGAGGCCCTGGGGGACGGTTCGGACCTCGGGGTGAGGATCGTCTACTCCTATGAGGACGAACCCCTCGGGACCGCCGGTGCGATGAAGCTCATCGAGGACAGGCTGGACGAGGTGTTCGTCGCGGCCAACGGGGACGTGTTCGCCGACATAGACGTCGCCGAGGAGATCCGCGTCCACACGGACACCGGTGCGGCGATAACGATAGCGCTGACCCCGGTGGAGAACCCCTGCGAGTTCGGGATCGCCCGCGTGGACGACACGGGCGCCATCAGCGAGTTCCGCGAGAAGCCCCGTCCGGAGGAGGTCTTCTCCAACCTCATCAACGCCGGGGTGTACGTGATGGACCGCTCCGTGCTGGGACACGTCCCGGAGGGCGTGTTCTTCGATTTCTCACGCGACCTCGTCCCGCGCGTCATGGCGGACGGAGGGCGCATACAGGGCTACAACCTCGACGGGGTGTGGATGGACGTCGGACGTCCCCACGACCTCCTGGGCGCCAACCTGTCCACCGCTTCACGTGAGTATGCGGATGCGGAATGGCCGACGGTCACGGGCTCCACGACGGAGGGGCGCATCTACATCGGGGAGGGCTCGAGTGTGGACGGATCGTCCCTGAGGGAGTCCGCTGTGCTCCGCGGCTCCACGGTCACGTCGTCGGAACTGGACAACGTGCTCGTCATGCGCGGTTGCAGCATCGACGGTGCCGTGCTGTCCAACACCATAGTCGGTGACGGCTGCGAGATCCGCAGGGGCGCCAGGGTGACCAACGCGGTCCTGGCGGACAACACCGTGATAGGCGAGGGCACGGTCCTCGACGGCGGAAGGGTCGTCTGAGATCAGAGTCTCTTCGTGGTCTCCACGGGATCCCAGACGTTCATGTCGGCGTCCCCCGACCCTATGTGCCTCTTGGCCTCGGACCTCGCCCTCATCTCCAGCCTCATGGCGTAGAGCATCTTGAACGGGTGGAAGCCCAGGTCGCGGACGGTGCCGATGGCGGCCTTGACGAGGTACCACTTGTTCCACGACGGGATGTCGTAGTCGTACTTCGCCTTCATGTTGACCTCCCCGATGTTCACACGGGTCCTCTGCTTGAGGAAGTCCTCCTCGGTCTCAGGGCCCCTGTTGAGCACGATGGCGTCGGGTGCGTACAGGCACCTGTACCCCGCCTTCTCCAGGTTCATCCTGATCAGGTCCTCGTCGGACTGCTGGTCTGTGGGGAGGCGGGTGCCTATGTCCCTGAATGCCACCAGCTCGCCGATCTTGGGGTACACCATGGCCAGGTTGTGGTGCATGCTCCAGAGCATGTGCGTGGCGAAGCCGATCCTGTCGCCCCTGTCGTTGGTGGGTACGGGGTGTCCCCCGACCATGCCCGTGTCGTCGTCGAAGAAGGGTGACACGAGGTGGTACAGGGAGTCCTCGTCGCCGAACAGGTTGTCGGCGTTGAGCATGACGACGATGTCGCAGGTCTTGTTGTCGAGGTACAGGTTGATGGCGGAGTTCTTCCCCTCCCTCCTCTCCTGGGGGAGGAAGACTATGTTGTCGAACTCCTCGGCCAGTCCCCTGACGATCTCGTCGGTGCGGTCGGTGCTGCCACTGGACACCACCAGGACCTCCCTGACCCTTATCCCGGGGGTCCTCTGCTCGTAGATCGAGCGTATGGACCTCTCGATGTTCTTCTCCTCGTTGTAGGCGCATATGCCGATCGCGATCTCGAGTTCAGCCATTACCGTAACCCTCGGTCTCGGATTCGGTTAACTCGTATAAAAATGGTCACAGGTCGCCGAAGAGCACCCTCTCGTACTCGTCTATCAGACCGGGCCAGGCGTACGACTCCGCCTTCGCACGCGCCCTGCGGCCCATCTCCGCCCTGAGGTCCGGATCCGCCAGGAGCCTGTTCATTGCCTCCGCCAGCGCGGCGGGGTCCGCGGGGTCGACGGTTATGGCGCCGTCTCCGACGGTGTCCGGGAGGCCGTTTACGTTGGTGCAGACCAGCGGTCTCCCCCTGGACATGAGCTCCACCGCGGCCAGTCCGAAGGACTCGAACAGCGACGGCATCACGAAGAACATGCACGTGGACATGAGCCTGCGCTTCTCCTCCTCGCTGACGTACCCGCGCATCTCCACCCTGTCCCCCAGGCCCAGCTTCCTGACGAGTCTCTCCAGTCTCGGCGTCTCCGGCCCCTTGCCGCAGACCACCAGCCTGCAGTCCACGTCGACCATCGCCCTGACCATGTGCTCCAGCCCCTTCGTCTTCACGTGGCGGCCGAGGGACAGTACGAAGTCCCCCTCCTCGGCGGGTTCGAGCGGTTCGGACTCGAAACCGGTGGGGATGGTCGTGGTCATGTCCGCGGGTATCCCGCGGGAGACCAGGTCGTCGCGGACGTGGTCGCTCACGCAGACGATGTGGTCGAAAGTCATCAGGGTCCTCCTGAACATGTTGTCGTTGATCTCCGAGATGCGCGCCTGGATCCCCGTCCCCTCCCCCCACATGTTGTGGTAGGTGAACACCTTGTGCCCGTCGTACCTGGCGAGGTCGCGGTTGTACGAGGGTGCCCAGCGGTAGTTGTAGTTCACGGTGTCCGCATCCAGGGACTCCAGGGCCTCGAGGACACCCTCCGACGAGATGTACGGCGGATTGTAGACGTCGATCAGCCTCGACTTGAGGCGGATGATCCTGTAACCCTCCGGTGTGACCTCCTCCTCGGGGGTGTCCGGGAGCCTGCCGGTCAGGATGGTCACGTCGTGCCCCCTCTCGGCGAGCAGCCTCGCGGTGTCGTGCATGCGGTTCTCGATGCCGCCCTTGAACGGGTAGAAGTACGGGTTCACGTCGACGAATCTCATTGTCATCCCTCCAGTCCGGATCTCCTCTTCCTGACGTACGATGCAACGAAGCTCAGGATTATAACGGCGATGATGAAGACCAGGGTGACGGTCATCGCGGTGTCCCCGCTGAAGTACTCGAAGAAGAAGTTGCTGGCCATCATTATCGCCCCGTACTTCAGGACGCATCCCAGGACTATGTAGAACACGCACTTCCTGGGGTCCCAGGAGTCGACCAGGGCTATGAACGCCCCCGCGAACGGGATCATGGGGGCCACCCTGTTCATCAGCAGGGCCTTCTCGTCGCTGACGACCAGGAACGCGATGTACCTGTCTGCGATATCCGCGATCCTCCTCGGCACGCGGACCCTGGACACGATGTAGTACAGCGAGAAGATCCCGATCAGCTCGCCAACGACCGCGGCGAGGATCAGTTCGCAGCCGAACAGGACTGTGGGGTCCTGCTTGAACCCGAGCACGAAGAAGAGCTCCGGCAGAGTGGGGACGAGTATGGCGTCCAGGAGGAAGAGCAGCGCTATGCACATCACGACCCCCGGTTCGCCCAGGCCGTCGAACAGTCCGAACAGCCATTCCCCGACGCTCATCTGCGTCCGCCCCCGGTCCTCTCCGCCCTCGTGCGGATCGCCAGCTCGTACGCGGCGATGTAGCGCTCGATGGATCTGGAACGGGAGTTCTCCAGCGCGGTGGCGTAGGACGCCTCCCTCACGCTGTCCGGAGCGTCGAGGCACCTGCGTATGGCGTCGACGCACCCCTCGTCGTCATCGAAGAGGTACCCGTTGACACCGTCCGTGACGATCTCGGCGAAAGCGCGTCCGTTGCGGCACGCCACGGGTTTCCCGGTGGCCATGGCCTCCAGGATCGTCAGCCCCTGGGTCTCGAACTTGGATGCGGAGACGACCATGTCGGCGGCGTTGTAGAAGCGGGGGAGGTCCTCGTCGGACACGAACCCCGTGAACGTGACCCTGTCGCCCAGTCCGAGTTCGGACACCAGTCCCTGCAGGTCCGCCATCGCCGGCCCCTTGCCGACGATCAGGAGCCTGGCGTCGATGTGGCGCATGGCGCGTATGACCATGTCGATCTCCTTCTCGTAGGACACCCTGCCCACGTGGACGATGACCTTCGACCCCTCCAGACCGTACCTGTCGACGATGTCGTCGTACGGGAGCCCGGGGTGGAAGACGTCCGTCTTGGCACCCGTGGGGACGGTGACGAGGTTCCTGCACTCCGCACCGTGGGATTCGATCTCCCCGCCGATGCAGGCGGTGGGCGTTACGACCACGTCCATCCTCTTCAGTATCTGCCTGAGGTACACCCACACGAGCCTCTCCATCGTCTCCGGTGGGAGCTTGATGGGGGAGTAGTACTTCGCGGCGTCGTCGACCATGGTGTGGAACGTCATCACCGTGGGTATGCCCAGGGTGTGTCCGCACACGAGTCCGCGGAGCGCCATGGTCGCCACCCCGTGGATGTGGATGACGTCCGGGTCGATCTCCCGGAGCACCTCGATCTTGTTGGAGGGGAAGATGGGCACGTAGTACCCGTCGTACGACTTGAACCTGACCGAGGGGAAGTAGTACACCCCCTCCTCGCGGAACTCCGGTTCAGGTTCGGGTGCGACGATGAAGACCTCGTGCCCCAGCTCCTCCAGGGACTCCCTGATCGTGCATATGGACGTCACGACCCCGTCCCTGGTGGGGAAGTAGCTGTCCGTCATCATCGCTATCCTCATGGGTGTTGCCAAGGTCCGTGCGATATATGATGGTTGGTACACACCGTATCGTCCGACGGTGCCGGGGTCGTGCGCATGATTGGAAACACTATATACGATGATACACGTCATTCCCGTCGTAGCCGCATCCCAGTTCAGGTTTCTCCACGGGGTGCGTGCCGGGTGATAGGATGGATGGGATTCACTACAGGGCCAGGGCACCCCTCAGGATAGGTTTGGCCGGAGGGGGTACGGACGTGGACCCGTACGCGTCGAAGAAGGGCGGAGCCGTTTTCAACACCACGATAAACAGGTACGCCTACTGCACGATAACGCCCACGGGCGACCACTCGATGTCCGTCCACTCCACCGATTACGGGAAGTACGAGGCGCCCCTCGACGGGGGACCGCTCCCGTTGGACGGGAACATGGACCTGATCAAGGCCGTCACCAACCATTTCGAGATAAAGGACGGCTTCAGGTTGTTCCTGCAGTCGGAGGCTCCCCCCGGATCCGGTCTCGGTGGATCGTCCACGGTCATGGTGTCCATAATCGCCGCCACGTGCGAGTGGCTCGGCATCAAGATGACCGGATCCGAGATGGCCCAACTGGCGTACCGCCTCGAGCGTGAGGAGATCGGTCTGAAGGGTGGCAAGCAGGACCAGTACGCGGCGGTCTTCGGGGGGTTCAACCTCATGAAGTTCGCGGAGTCCGGCGTCGACGTCAACCGCGTCAGGATATCCGAGGACACCATCAACGAGCTGCAGTACTGCTCCCTCCTGTGCTACACCGGCTCGCCCCGCGAATCCGCGAAGATCATAGAGAGCCAGGTGGACTCCTTCAAGAGCGGTCAGAACGAGGAGGCGCTGGACGAGTCGAGGAAGCTGGCCTTCGAGATGTCCTCCGCACTGGAGAGGGGGAACATAACGAAGGCGGGGGAGCTGCTGGACCTCTCGTGGCAGTACAAGAAGCAGTTCTCGAACAAGATCTCCAATCCCCAGATAGACGCCTTCTACGAGGCGGCCAAGGCGGCCGGCGCCATAGGCGGGAAGGTGTCCGGTGCGGGTGGCGGGGGGTTCATGTACTTCATATGCAGATACGACCGCAAGTACAGCGTCGCGCAGGAGCTCCAGAAGCTCGGCGCGAGGATCACTGACTACATGTTCGAGCCCAGGGGCGTGATCTCCTGGAGGTATCCAAATGATTGAGTCTATCACTGCCGAGTTGAGGAGGAGCGCGGAGACAATCTCCAACATCGACCCCGTACAGATCAGGGCGGCGGCCGACCTGATCCTGGAGTCCCTCAGGAACGGGGGGCAGATAATCTTCATGGGCAACGGGGGATCCTCCGCTGACGCCCAGCACATCGCCGCCGAGTTCTCGGGCAAGTACATGTTCGACCGTCCCGCGATGGCGAGCATATGCCTGTCCAACATCGCGCCGGTCACCGCGATCGGCAACGACTACTGCTACGACCTCGTCTTCAAGAGGCAGATCGAGGCCAACTGCAGGAAGGGGGACGTGGTGGTGGGTCTGTCAACATCCGGCAACTCCCGCAACGTCGTCCTCGCCATGGAGGCCGCGAAGGAGAGGGGTGCGTACACGATGTCCTTCACGGGCAGCGGAGGGGTCATGAAGGACATGGCCGACTGCGCCGTCGTCATCCCGTCCACGGAGACGCCCCGCATCCAGGAGGCGTACCTCTGCGCGTGCCACACCATATGCGGCATCGTCGAGAGGGAGATGTTCGGCCACTAGGCGGTGTTCATAGACCGCGACGACACCGTCGCGAAGGACGTCCCGTACTGCAGCGACCCGGACCTCTTCGAGGTGTACCCCGACGTGCCCGGGGCGATCGCCCGTCTGAACGCGGCCGGTTTCAAGGTCGTGGTCGTGACGAACCAGTCCGGACTGGGGCGCGGGTACTTCGACGAGGAGACACTCGCCGCCATACACGACAAGCTCGTCCGCACCGTGGAGGCCGGTGGCGGACGCATAGACGACGTGATTTTCTGTCCCCACACCCCGGAGGACCGCTGCGGTTGCAGGAAACCGGAGATCGGCATGGGTCTGACCGCCGTCATGAGGCACAACATCGATCCGAGGAGGTCCTTCATGGTCGGCGACCACGACAAGGACATGGAGTTCGGCAGGCGCCTCGGATGCGGCACCGTCAGGGTCGGTCCGGACCGTTCCTTCTCCCAGGCGGTGGACGAGATCCTCCGCAGCTGCTGATGCGCGCCGTTGTCGCAAGATATCTATATCCGCATTGGAGTGCCGATTCCGGTGTAACGGCATGTATGTTGTCTCCCTGATTGTAAAGAACGAGTTCGGGGTCATGCAGAGGGTCATGGGTGAGTTCACCCGCAACAAGATCAACGTGGAGACCATCGTGGTCGGGAAGTGCGAGATCCCCGGGAAGTCCCGTATCGTCCTCTCGGTCATCAGCAAGGACGTGGCGGAGATCGCCATAGGGAGACTGAACAAGCTGCAGGACGTGTACAGTGCCGAGCTGGTCCCGGAGTCGGGGCAGTCCGCATACGCGCTCCTCTCAACATCCAGCGGGAACGTCGGCGTGGTCGGGGGTTCCGACCAGGTCGAGGAGCTCATCGACCGCAGCAGGCCCGACAGGTACGTCAAGGCACTGAACGCTCTTTAAACACTCAAACAAGGTGAAACACAATGGACAAGACCGAGAAGATTTGGCTGAACGGAAAACTCGTCGACTGGGCGGATGCGAGGGTCCACGTGCTCGCGCACGCGCTCAACTACGGAACGGGTGTGTTCGAGGGCATCAGGGTCTACAACACCCCCAAGGGCCCCGCCATTTTCAGGCTCAAGGACCATGTCAGGAGACTGATGGACGGTTGCAAGATGCTCGGCTTCGACCTCGTCTTCGACGGGAAGGAGTACGGGTTCGACGACCTCATGGAGGCCATCAAGGAGACCGTCAGGGCCAACGGCGACGCCGTCGACTACGTCAAGCCCTGCATCTTCCTCAGCGGAGAGGAGGTCGGATTGAACCCCATCGGAGTCCCCATATCGATGGCCATCACCTGCGTCCACATGGGCGCGTACCTCGGACCCGCCACCGAGGCCGGCGCCAAGATCATCACGTCCTCCTGGCAGAGGCCCGACAACCTGTGCGGTCCTGCTGGTGCGAAGGTCAACGGTGCGTACATCACGTCCTCCCTCGCGAAGAGGGAGGCCATTAGCCACGGTGCCAGCGAGGCCGTCATGCTCAACTCCGTCGGACACGTCGCGGAGTGCACGGGCGAGAACATCTTCGTCTACCGCCACGGCAGGATCATCACCCCAAACGTCGCGGAGTGCATCCTCGAGGGCATCACCAGGTGCTCCATCATCGAGGTCGCCAGGGACATGGGCTACCAGGTCGATGAGACCGCCCTCACCCGCTTCGAGCTCATATCCGCGGATGAGGTCTGGATGACCGGTACCGCCGCGGAGATCGCCCCCGTCACCACAATCGACGAGAGGCAGATCGGGGACGGCAAGATCGGACCCGTCGCCAAGGCGATCCACGCCAGGTTCCACGACATCGTCACCGGCAAGGTCCCCGAGTACGAGGACTGGCTGGACTACCTCAACTGATTATCAATCCCGCCCACGGGCGGACAGCCCGGCGGGGCCCCCGCCGGGTTCTGCCTACACAGATTATTTGAAATAGGGCATCGCACTACGAAACGCGGTCATACAATGGTTGGTACGTGCACAGTGGTCATCCCCACATACAACGAGGAGAAGAACATAGTCAACATGGCGAGGTGCATCCGCGAGATGTACCCCGATTTCAAGATAATGTTCATGGATGACAACTCCACGGACCGTTCCCGGGAGCTCATCGAGGGTCTCGGGGATCCCAACACCCTCATCGTCACCAGGAAACCGGAGGAGCGCGGTCTCGCCGCCAGCGTCTTCCAGGGCATCCTCGAATGCGGCACCGATTACTTCATGACCATCGACTGCGACTTCCAGCACCCCCCGTCCGCCCTCGGCGACATGTACGCCAAGATGGAGGAGGGAGCCGACCTCACCATCGGGGTCAGGGACGACAGGTTCGCCCTCGGGTTCATCCGCTGGGCGGGTTCCTGGGCGTTCAACATCTTCGCCGACCTCTACCTGATCTGGCACGGCAAGAGGTACTCCCGCGACATAATGAGCGGTCTCTTCGCCGGTAGGACCGACGTGTTCGTACCCGTGATCAGGGAGAACTGGGACGGCCTCGAGATGCAGGGTTGGAAGGTCCTCCTGGATCTCCTCAAATTCGGTCCCAAGGATCTGAAGATCTCCAACGTGAGCTACAAGTTCGCGAAGAGGGCGGAGGGCGAGTCCCACATCAGCCCCCGTGTCGTCGTCACCACGTTCAACCAGTGCGGCATGTTCGGCAGGTTCCTCGCGAAGGTCTACTCCAAGATTCGCGGCTGTTGAGTCGTTCGGACCGGGTGCGACCGGGTCCGCACGGTCCGAGGGTCGGTCCATCACGGATATCACCTGATTCGCCGTCGGTCCATCATGGATGTACCGAACAGCGTCACCATCGTCTCCGCGACCGTGCTGTCCGTGCTGGTCATGTCCGCAGGGCTCGAGTACGGCAGGACCTTCCTCTTCGTACCCGGGACGGTCGCCACCCTGTTCTCGTTCCACATGGTGTCGCGCTCCCTGTCCGGAGGGGTCCCCGGCGGACGCCTGCCGCTCCTCGTGTCGGCGTCGTGCGCCCTCGCGCTCCTGTCCCTGTCGGATCCCGATGCGGGGGAGGTGTCGGCGCTGCTGACGTCGCCCCTGTACGTGGTCCTGTCCTTCTCCTGCCTGGCGGTCCTGTGCACCGGGGGCCTGTCCGTCGCGGCCCCGGTCGCATCCGTGCTGGCGTTCCCCGTCTGCTGCGCCATGCTCTCCGCATCGATGCTGATGGTGTACCCGCTCGGGGGCGGGGCCATAACCGCCGCGATAGGTCTCGGCGAGACGACGCCCCTGGGGGCCAACGACGATGTGATGCTGCAGGCGGTGGTCCCGACGTTCGCGTCCGCCTTCTCCGTGCCGCTGTCCGCGGTCATGTTCAGGGCCCGTGGCGTCCGCAGGTTCGACATCCCGTCATCGGAACGGGGGGCGGTGAGGCGATGGCACCCGTCCGCACGGTCGACGTCCTTTTGTCCGTCGTCCTCCCTGGGACCCTCGTGGTGTTCGCGGTCCTCTCCCACATGGGGTTCTCGGATGCGGATTTCGGGGACTCGTATGTCATGGAGTCGCTGCTCCTGTGCGCGGCCGTCACCGCGGTGTGCCCAGTCCTGAGGCTCGTCGGACTGGTGCGCCTCCCGTACTGGTTCATCGGTGCCGTCTCCGTCGCGGTGTACATGCACGGTGTGTCGCTGTACTACGGGACGTATCGCGACTTGTGGTGGTGGGACCACCTGACCCACTTCACGTCCTCGGTCGTGGTGACGTCCGTGGTGTTCACCTCCCTCTGCGCCCTGGTCCGCTACGTCCCCGGGCAGCGTCTCGGCGGGAACGCCGCGTTCCTGCTCCTGGTCGCCGCGGTCTCATTCGGCATGGGGGACCTGTGGGAGGTGGCGGAGTGGACCGTGGACGCGGTGTCGGGGAACCACTACATGCAGTACTCGGTGTTCGACACCATGGAGGATGTCGCGATGGACGTCCTCGGGGTGTCGGTCGCGACCGCGGTTCTGGTCGCGGTGCTCGGGCACGGCCCCCCGTCGGATGTCGCCGCGGGCCTCGTCCCGCGTCTGGAGCACGGCGGGACGGACCGACGGCGCCCTCCACATCATCTATAAATACTAACATCAGATAGTCCGCAATGCTCTTTCAGAGCCGATGAATGATGACGGTGCCTTAGTGCACTGGAAAGAGGTATTGAAATGTCCGTATTTGTTAAATTTGAGACACCCAAGGAGCTCTCCGACAAGGCCTACTCCCTCGCCGAGATGGCAAGGGACGGCGGAAAGATCAAGAAGGGAACCAACGAGGTCACCAAAGCAGTCGAGCGCGGCGCAGCAGCCATCGTTATCATGGCAACCGACGTCGAGCCCCCGGAGATCCTCGCCCACATGCCCGCACTCTGCGAGGAGAGGAACGTTCCCTACGTCTACGTCCCCAGCAAGGCGGAGCTCGGAAGTGCCATCGGACTCGATAAGCCCACCGCATCCATTGCAATCATGGACGTCGGAAAGGGAAAGGCACTCTGTGATGAGATCGCTCAGGCAACCCAGGCCCTCAAGAACTGAGGTGGACTGAATGGTTGACACTGACAGCATCCCCTCAGAGGTCGTCGAGATCATCGGAAGGACCGGGATGACCGGAGAGGCAACCCAGGTCAAGGTCCGTGTCCTCGACGGTCGCGACAAGGGAAGGATCATCACTAGGAACATCATGGGTCCTGTCCGTATGGGCGACATCCTCATGCTGAGGGAGACGTCCAGAGAGGCCAGGAAACTGGGCATGAGGTGATTTGAATGGTCGACATGACAAGGAAATGTTCCTTCTGCGGCGCATCCATCGAGCCCGGAACCGGAAAGATGTACGTCAAGAAGGACGGAACCATCCTGTTCTTCGATGCCAACAAGTGCTACAAGAACATGATCCAGCTCAAGAGGGTCGCTAGGACCACCGAGTGGACCGAGAAGGCAGCCATCGAGAAGGCGGCCAGACTCAGAGCAGCAGAGAAGAAGGAGTGAGCCCCATGGCTATGGAGCAGACCTACCTCATGATCAAACCCGACGGAGTCCAGCGCGGACTCTGCGGAGAGATCCTCTCCCGCTTCGAGAAGAAAGGACTCAAGATCGTCGCCATGAAGCTCATGGTCATCCCCAAGGAGACCGCTGAGAACCACTACGGCGAGCACAAGGAGAGGCCCTTCTTCCCCTCCCTCATCTCCTACATCACCTCCGGACCCGTCCTCGCGATGGTCCTCGAGGGTGAGAACGCAGTCTCCATCTGCAGGAACATGATGGGAAAGACCAATCCCTCCGAGTCCGCTCCCGGAACCATCCGCGGCGACTACGCCATGGTCACCGGACTCAACATCATCCACGGATCCGACTCCGTCGACTCCGCGAAGAGGGAGATCTCCATCTTCTTCAAGCCCGAGGAACTCGTCACCTACGACAGGACCTCCGACGCCTGGATTTACGAGTGATACCAAACTACTTCACCCCAAACCCCTTAACTCTCATTATCGGTGGTACCCATGGCTATTAGGCAACCTGTTGTTAGTGTACTTGGACACGTTGATCACGGAAAGACGAAACTCCTGGACCGCATCAGGGGGACATCCGTCCAGGCCAGGGAGGCAGGGGCCATCACCCAGCACATCGGCGCCACCGAGGTGCCGATCGAGCACATATACAAGACCTGTTCCAAGCTGATCGGGAACAAGAAGTTTGACGTCCCCGGTCTGCTGTTCATCGACACGCCCGGTCACCACTCGTTCGTCACACTCCGCGCCAGGGGAGGCTCCCTCGCGGACCTCGCGGTTCTCGTCATCGACATCAGGGAGGGACTCATGCCCCAGACCATCGAGTCCATACGCATCCTCAGGCAGTACAAGACCCCGTTCGTCATCGCGTTGAACAAGGTCGACACCATCCAGGGATGGACGTGCGAGGAGGGCAGGCCCTTCATCCTCTCCGAGAAGGTCCAGCAGGACCACACGCTCGCGGCGTTCAACGACAAGCTCTACACCGTCATCGCACAGCTGGGCGAGGAGGGCATAGGTGCCGACAGGTACGACAGGATCGACGACTTCACGAAGGCGGTCGCCCTCGTCCCGATCTCCGCGAAGGAGGGAGAGGGTGTGCCCGACCTGCTCCTGGTCCTCATCGGACTCGCGCAGCGCTTCCTGGAGTCCCAGCTCGAGAAGGGCGAGGGACCCGGCAAGGGAACGATCCTCGAGATCAAGGAGGAGCGCGGACTCGGCAAGACCCTGGACATGATCCTGTACTCCGGTACCCTGAAGAAGGGCGACACGGTCGCACTCGGGACCAGGGGTGCGCCGGTGGTCACGAAGATCAAGGCCATCCTCAAGCCCAAACCCCTCGACGAGATCCGCGACCCCCGCGACAGGTTCGACTCCGTGAAGGAGCTCCACGCCGCCGCAGGCGTCAAGATCTCCTGCCAGAACTGCGAGGGCGTCATCGCGGGTGCACCCATCATGGTGGTCAAGGGCCCCAACGACCCCGCCGTCCAGGAGCTCGTGGAGGAGTCCAGCATCAGGATCGAGACCCAGGAGAAGGGAATCACCATCAAGGCCGATGCGATCGGATCCCTCGAGGCACTGGCATACGAGGCCAAGGCCAACAACATCCCCATCAGGAAGTACGGTGTCGGCGAGATCACCCGCAGGGACATCGTCGAGGCCGCGTACGGGGACAAGAAGAACAGCGTCATCCTCGGGTTCAACGTCACGATGTCGAAGGACGCCGAGGCGGAGCTCATCCACCACGAGGACCTCAAGGTCATGACGAACCAGATCGTCTACCAGCTCATAGAGGATTACATCGAGTGGGTGGACGACAGCAAGAAGAGGACCGACACGGACAAGAGGTCCGAGTTCGCGTTCCCCGCGAAGTTCAAGATCCTCCCCAACTGCGTGTTCCGCGCGAGCAAGCCCGCCATCGTCGGCATCAGGATCCTCGCGGGCAGGATCAGGGCGGGGGAGAACCTCATCGGTCCCGATGGCCGCGATGCCGGGAGGATCAAGAGCATCCACACCGGGGAGGACACCCTCAAGGAGGCCAAGCAGGGCGACGAGGTCGCCATCGGTATCGACGGTGTGACCGTGGGCAGGCAGATCAACGAGGAGGACGTCCTCTACGTGGACCTCCTCGAGTCCGCGGTGAAGCAGCTCCCCGATCTCGAGCTCAACGACGACGAGAAGCTCACACTCGAGGAGACCATCGCCATCAAGCGCAAGGAGGACCCGTTCTGGGGAATGTGATGCCTTCAGGCATCACTTCCGAAACCACTTCCACCTTATCATAATCTTTATAAACATCCCGCAGATAACACGGCTCACAGGTGTTCAAATGGTAGATTTCAAAGCTATCGTGAATGATGTGAAGACCGGCAAGTCCTACAACGTTGCCGTCTCCGGCCACCACGCGAACTCTCTGATTGGTAAAAACATCGGAGAGGTCGTTGATGGAGTTTTCGTGGGCCTCCCCGGATACAAGCTGAAGATCACCGGTGGTTCCGATGGAAACGGAACCCCCATGAGGTCCGACCTCCCCGGTAACAAGAGGGTCAGGCTCCTCCTGTCCGACAGCAAGGGATTCCACGAGAAGTACCCCGGACAGAGGAAGAGGACCGCCATCCGTGGATCCGCGATCTCCGCAGAGATCGTCCAGATCAACATGGCCGTTGCCGAGTACGGACCCAAGACAATCGAGGAGTGCTTCAACCCCAGCGAGGGTGAGGCTTCCGCGGAGAACTGATGAAAGTCCCGAAGCAGCCCGAGATCAACATCGGGATGATCGGTCACGTCGACCACGGGAAGACGACCCTCACCAAGGCGCTTTCCGGCGAGTGGACGGACCGTCACTCCGAGGAGTTGAAGAGAGGCATCTCCATTCGTCTCGGGTACGCAGATGTCGCGTTCTACAAGTGCCCCGAATGCCAGGGGCCCGCCGCGTTCGGCACTCAGAAGAAGTGCAGGAGCTGCGGCGCGGACGCCGAGTTCCTCAGGGCGGTATCCTTCGTCGACGCCCCCGGACACGAGACCCTGATGGCCACCATGCTCTCCGGAGCGGCCCTCATGGACGGTGCGCTGCTCCTCGTGGCGGCGAACGAGAAGTGTCCCCAGCCCCAGACGAAGGAGCATCTGATGGCACTCTCGATCATCGGTATCGAGAACATCATCATCGTCCAGAACAAGATCGACATCGTCAGCAGAGAGCAGGCAATAGAGAACTACAAGCAGATCAAGGAGTTCGTGAAGGGAACGATCGCGGAGAACGCCCCGATCATCCCCATCTCCGCCAACCGCGGGGTCAACATCGATATGCTCATCGAGGCAATCGAGGAGCACATCGTCTCCAAGGTCAAGAGGAACCCCGACGCATCCCCGCTGATGCACGTGGCCCGTTCCTTCGACATCAACTCACCCGGTGCCAAGCCCCAGGAACTCAAGGGCGGTGTGCTGGGAGGCACCCTCATCCAGGGTACCCTCAGGGTCGGTGACGAGATCGAGATCTCCCCCGGTAGGAAGGTCGAGGTCGCAGGGAAGGTCACTTACGAGAGGATCACCGCACAGGTGACGTCCCTCGAGGCGGGCGGCAAGAGCGTCAAGGAGGTCCTCCCCGGTGGTCTCATCGCCATCGGAACGGGTCTCGACGCCTCCATCACCAAGTCCGACGGTCTGACCGGAAGGGTCATCGGTGTACCCGGTGAGCTCCCCCAGGTCGCCCACGACTTCAGGATGAGGACCACCCTGCTCGACCGTGTCGTAGGTTCTTCCGCGGAACTCTCCGTTGAGGATATCAAGAGCAACGAGCCCCTCATGCTCAGTGTCGGTACCGCCACAACCGTCGGTGTCGTCAAGAGCGCGAGGAACGACTCCGCCGAGGTCGCCCTCAAGATCCCCGTGTGTATCCTGCCCGGGCAGAGGGTCGCCATCTCCAGAAGGATCTCCAACAAGTGGAGACTCATCGGATACGGTATCGTAGAACAGTGAGACCCATGCAGACCGTGGTTCTCGACACAAACGCCTTACTCATGCCTTTTGAGATCAGGATAAACCTCGACCTCGCCCTCAGGGATCTGCTGGGCGAGGCGAGGGTCATCGTCCCCGGCCCCATGGTCGGGGAGCTGAAGCACCTCGACCACCGTTTCGCGGGTGCCGCCCTCACCCTGGCCCGCAAGTACGAAATCATCCACACCGCCGCCTCCGGTGACGGTGCGGTAATCGAACTCGCACTCAAGACCGGGGGGTACGTCCTGACGAATGACAAGGAGCTCCGCAGGAGACTCAGGAAGGAGGGCATACCTATCATCTTCCTGCGTTCCGGCACGCACCTCGCGATCGACACGTACCTGGGTGAATGATGGTCGGAGCCGCGGTCCTCCGCGGCATCCGCCATCTCAGAGAAGCGGACGGGGAGGCTCCTCGGGGACGGATCCGTCCCAGGGTTCCCTTCCCAGTTCCTCGAGTTTGTTGCGGATGAGCTTCTTGCCGATCGGCGTTATGGCGTATATCGGCACCTTGTTGCCTGCGACGAGGGTGTCCGGTCTGTTGTGGCGGACATCCCTCAGGTTCTTGGACGCGCATGCGGTGATTATGTCGAACACATCGAACGCCTCCTCCGCGTCCTCGGCGGACATGCCCGTCGTGTGGACGCCTATGATCACCGCCCTCTCGCCGTGACGGGCGCGGATCTCACGCGCGTGTTCCACGAACGGGGTGGTCACGGCGAACCTCCCGAAACCCATCGCGGCGGCCTTGTCCGCACCGGCGACCATGTCGATCCTCGCAGTCTCGGGATCCAGCATGTTCCCGGGTCCGATGGCCTCGACGACGCGTGGGATGGGTTCCGTCTCGCATATGCCCGAGATGCGTCCGCCCATCCCCTGCACGATCTCCGGATCGGTTATGACCGCGGTCCCGCAACCGTCGGCCGCTATGACCGCGGCGTCGATGTCGCCCCTGGAGAGGGCGGTGCTGAGGGTCTCGGACACCCCGAAGGACAGGAAGTTCCCCATGCGGGTCTCCCTGTTCTCGGAGCACATCCCGAACGACGAGATCCTGAACTCGATGTTCTCCCTGACCACATCGCTGTCTATGCTCTCCAATCCGCGGTACTTCGCGAAGAGGGGACAGTACCTCACACGGGGTTCCGTGACCTCGACGACCTTCCCATCGACGATGGTGACACGGCTCATCCCGAGGCACTCCATCACGTGCCTCGACACGGGATCACTCCTCGATCACGTCGATGGTCTTGATGACGACATCGGTGAGGGGTCTGTCGTTCCTGTCGGTCTCCACGCGGCCGATCTTGTCGACGACGTCCATTCCCTCGAGGACGGTTCCGAACACGGGGTGTGCGTAGGGTGTGGAGCGGTTCTCCTTGTCGAGATAGGTGTTGTCGACGGTGTTGATGAAGAACTGGCTGCCGCCCGTGTTGGGACGTCCGGTGTTGGCCATGGAGATGGTCCCCCTGACGTTGGAGTGTCCCTCCCCGAACTCGTCCTGGATCGTGTAGCCGGGTCCGCCCATGCCGGTTCCCTGGGGGTCTCCTCCCTGGATCATGAAGCCGTCGATGACCCTGTGGAAGATGACGTCGTTGTAGAAGCCCTCCTTGGCGAGTTTGATGAAGTTGCCGGTGGTGATGGGCATGTCGTCGTGCATTCTGATCTTGATGTCTCCCATGGTGGTGTGCATGATGACTGTGGTCATGCGCGGGTCATCCAGATACATGTTTGATATACTTTCCACCGGAGCATCGTCATGTTCGGGTCTCAGGTCCAAGGGGTTGCCGTCGGCATCGAGCACGCATGCGAGGTACCCGTCCACGAAGGAATCAACAAGCCTGTCGCGGGTCGCTGCCTGGGTCGTCCCGACCCTGACCCCGTATCCGTCCGTTCCCTGGAGTCCGAAGGCGCGCATCAGGTCGTAGAGGTACGTCGGCTCCTCCTCGGTCCAGTGCCTGTACAGCGCCAGGCGGTGCCAGTTGTCCAGATCCTGGCTCCTGTCGCGGATGGTGTTCGCCAGCTTGCCGTGGAATGCGTGCAGGTCGACGATCCCGTAGAACGCATCCTCCTGGAGAGGGCTGTCCTCGCGTGGACCGTTCTCGATGCACGTCCCTAGCAGCCCGGACATGCGGTCGGCGATGCGCACCAGCAGGTCGAGGCTCCTCACGTTCCTGTAGATGCAGATGCACAGCTGGTTCAGGATGGTGAACGCCCGGGATGTGAAGCGGAAGTCCCCGGGCATGTCCAGGATCTCGGCCTCCATGTCGTCGAACACCGTGAACATGAGCTCCACGGGATCCCCGTCGACCTTGTCGTCCTCCATGCACGAGAACACGGTCTCCATCGTCCCCCACACCGGACCCTTCAGGTCGTAGTCCTCCTCCGCGTACTGGACCATGGCGGTGATCATCCCGCGACGTATCGCCAGGGGCAGGCCGGTGACGAGTCCCTTCCCGGCTAGGCGCAGGACCTCCCTGGGTTCGGCGACGATCCCCATGTAGTCGTCCTCCAGGAGGACCTCCCCTTCGGAGATCGATCTGCGGATCTGCCAGACCATGGCTTCCAGTCTCTGTTCGAAGGAGAGTTCAATCTCGCAGTTCACATCAGCGGTGAAGTTGTAATCGTCCATGTGTTGGCTCCATCATATTGATTTGCAACCATCAATAACATGATGGCATGTAATGTATAACGAACATGATGATAAAGAATCGGTAACATGCGAACAACCATCGCGAAGAATCACTAACGGATGTAAAGATGGGAAGATGCCACACAAGGTTGTACGAGAAGATGGCGGGCCTGAAGGGATTCGAACCCTTGGCCGATGGATTAAGAGTCCATCGCTCTACCTAGCTGAGCTACAGGCCCGTACAAATCCCTTGATATCATACTTGTATATAAATATATCTATAATGCCACGATCATCGGAATCAATATATCCGTATCGGTCGATACCAGCCGCGATGTCGAAATTGAAGGTAAGGGACCTGATGACCACGCAGCTGGTCACACTTCAGCCTACGGATACAATCAAGAAAGCGGCGATCAAGCTGGCCGTGGACAACGTTTCCGGAGCAGCGGTCGTCGATAACAGGAACCACCTTCTGGGTATCGTCAGCGAGACCGATATCCTCGGTGTCGTTCTGAAGTACCAGTTGGATCTAGAGGATGACAACTCCGATTCGGAGATGCTCACGTACTCCCTCGATTCATCCTCCGAACCCGATGCCATGCTCAAGAAGATCTCCGAGGAGATATCCAACATCGAGGTCAGCAGGATCATGACCCGCACCGTCCTCACGACGGCTCCCGACGCGACCATCATCGAGGTCCTCAGATCGATGCTGGATATGAACGTCGGGCGTGTGCCCGTCGTCGAGAAGGGCGTCGTCATCGGAATCATCTCCAGGTCCGACATAATATTCGCGATGTACCACAAAAAGGTCTGAGCATGTTGGAGGTGCACGTACTCGCCAGCGGGAGCGATGGGAACTGCACCATCATAGAATGCGACGGCGAGGCCGTCATGATCGATGCGGGCGTCAGCTGCAAGAGGATACAGGAGCTGATGGACGTCGCAGGCGTCGACCGCGAGGTCGTCAAGGCGCTCCTGATAACGCACGAGCACTCGGACCACATCTCGGGGGCGGGAGCGGTGGCGAGGCGCTTCGACATACCCGTGATGACCAACATCGCCACCTATGAGGCCTCCCATCTCGGGAACGTGCGCTTCCAGCCGGTGGACTGCACATCGTCCTTCGATGTGGGAGGTATGAGGGTGACCTCCCTCCCCACCTCCCACGATGCGGTGGACCCGTGCTGCTACTTCACCGAGACCGACTGCGGCAGGGTGCTCCTGGCCACGGACACGGGGAGGCTCAACTTCCAGATCGAGCACGCCATGGCCCGGGCCGACCTCGCGATCATCGAGTCCAACTACGATCCTGAGATGCTCGCCAACGGTCCGTACCCATACTACCTGAAGCAGAGGATCAAGGGGGACAGGGGACACCTGTCTAACTTCGACTGCGCCGAAGCCATCCGCCGCAACACGTCGGAGGGCACACAGCTTTTCCTGGCGCACCTCAGCAAGAAGAACAACGTACCCGACCTGGCACGTCAGACCGTGTCCGATGTGACCGGGATTGACCGCCGCAAGATAGACTGCATGGAGTTCCCCGGTGATGTCAGGAACATCACGGTGAGGGTCTGACCAGGGTCGCCTTCTCGGAGTTCACGAGTGCCTCCGCCATGATGCGCGGAAGGGTCACCAGGTCCTCGGCACGGAGGTCGTAGTCGCGGTCGGGCCCCACGAACGGCGGGAGATCCTCGAGCACGCGGATAACCACGGGTGCGAGCTCGTCAGATTCGGTCGCGGGAACGGGTTCCATCGCGGGTGGAACGGTGTCCACAGGCGGTTCGGGAACGGGCTCGTCGTCGAACATCTCCCCGGGGGGCAAGTCGTCGAACTGCTCCGCCTCGTCGGGGAACGGCATGTCGTCCGGGACGAAACCGTCGTCCTCCGGCTCCTGCACGGGAACGGGTTCCGGCACGGGCTCGACCGTGGGGGGAGCGGCCTCCACGGGCGGCTCCGGCACAGGGGGTCTGACAGGAACCTCGTCTATGCGCGTGTCGACGGTGTTCCTGCGCCCCCTCAGCCTGTCGATCTCGGAGAACTGCCTCCTGGAGAGCTCCAGGATGCCGTTGTAGTAGTCCCTCTCCTCGGACGTAAGGGTCTCCAGGCCGTTGTCCGCGCCCATGGCGCCGCGAATGGCCATCTGGCAGATCTTCTGGGTCCTGATGTGCATGATGTCCTTGGATATGCGCTCGGCCTTCTTCCTGCGCTGGTTCGCACCCTCGCACATGACCGACTCGGGATCTATGGACATCTGCCTGTCGTAGTCCGTACGGAGCCTCGTCAGGAGCTCCGCCATGGCCCGGAACAGGTCTCCCCTGCAGGATGTGATGGAGCTGTTCTTCATCTCCACCCTGTACAACTCAGAGAGGTCGTCGAATGTCATCGGTTCCAGTACCGGGCTCATCGGCACTCTATGAAGGGGGGAGTAGATAAACCCGTGCTTCCCATAAATATCGGTAAGGGGATGGGGTGTCATGAGGGTTTCAGACGTCTCGCGTGACAAGGGGGACAGGCTGGAGGTGGACGTCCTGGTGTCCCCGCGTTCCAACAGGTCCGGTCCCGAGGGGTTCGACGAGTGGAGGAGGAGGTTGATCCTGCGTGTCAAGGCGCCCCCGTTGGACGGTCGTGCCAACAAGGAGGTGGAGGAGACGTTCCGCGGGATCACCGGCATGAGGTGCGAGGTCACATCCGGCCATCTGAACCGCCAGAAGACGGTCACCGTCTACGGGGACCCCGGGGCGGCCGTCGCCGCCATAGAGGGGTCCCTGTGACGCTGGACGACAGGGAGAGGCTGGAGGCCCTGCTGGACCTGATAGGCCGCATGTCCGAGCTCAGCGTCACCCACACGATACTCGTGGAGGGGTCGAAGGACGTGTCCGCGCTGAGGGCTGTCGGAGTGGAGGGGGAGTTCTTCTGCGTGCAGAGCGGAGGGGGCCCGGTCAGGGCGGCCGAGCACGTCTGGTCGTCGGGGCGCCAGGCGGTCATCATGACCGACTGGGACCGCAGGGGCGGTAACCTCGCCGCCACCCTCCGCGAGAACCTGTCCTCACTCGGCGTCCGCTACGACGACGGGCTCCGTTCCGAGATGGCGCGCCTCTGCAGGCCGTACGCCAAGGATGTGGAATCGGTAGACTCCGTCGTAGCGCTCCTCCGTAGGAAAAACAATATCGTCGTCCGATGATGACGTTGCGATGAGCGGAGCTTTCATTGTTTTCGAGGGTATAGACAGCGCTGGCAAGACCACGGTGTGCCGTGCCGTGGCGGAGGCCCTCTCGGGTCGCGGTCTCGAGCCGGTCGTGACGGCCGAACCGACGCACGTGGGCATAGGCGCGTACATACGCAGCGGTGCCGCGGGGGAGATATCCCAGATGACCGAGGCTCTCCTGTTCAGCGCGGACCGCAACGACCACACCGAGCACATCATGGAGTGGGTGGCCGAGGGCCACGTCGTCCTGTGCGACAGGTACTTCGCATCCACGGTCGCGTACCAGTCCGCGGCCCTGGATGGGGACAGCACGGACAGGGACATGCTCATCGACATCAACAGGCAGTTCATAGGCAAACCCGACGTCACCATCCTCCTGGACATCGACCCCGCGTCGGGTCTGGACCGCGCCGGTTCGAGGGGGGAGGCCGTCAGCAAGTTCGAGAGGCCCGACTTCCTCGCCGAGGTCCGTTCCAACTACCTCCGTCTGGCGGATGAGTACGGGTTCAGGGTCGTGGACGCCTCCGGTGAACCGGGGGATGTCCTGGAGAGGGTCATGCCCATCGTCTCGGAGGTGGTGTGATGCACCCGTCCCAGGAGATATACTGCGAGAAGAGCACCCGTCTCAGGGGGAAGACCATCGTCATGGGCATAACGGGCAGCATCGCCGCCACGGAGTGCTTCGCAACCATCAGGGAACTCATCAGGCACGGTGCCGATGTCCGTCCCGTGCTCACACAGGCAGCATCGAGGCTCGTCACGGAGGATGCGCTGGAGTTCGCCAGCGGCCACAGGCCGGTCACGGAGCTCACCGGGAGGACCGAGCACGTGGACCTCGTCGGATCCTCGCTCTCCGCCGACCTGTTCCTAATCTACCCCGCCACCGCGAACACGATCTCCAAGATCGCATGCGGCATCGACGACACCACCGTGACCTCGATGGCGACCGTCGCCCTGGGCGAGGGGATCCCCGTCGCGATCGCACCCGCGATGCACGAGTCCATGTACCGCAACCCCGCCGTGAGGGAGAACATGGACCGCCTCCGCTCATGGGGCGTGCAGTTCATAGGCCCCCGCACGGACGGGGTCAGGGCGAAGGTGTCCTCCCGTGACGAGGTCGTGGCATGGACCTTCAGAATGCTCTCCCGCAACTACCTGTCCGGGAAGCGCCTCCTCGTGATCGGCGGGCGCAGCGAGGAGCCGATAGACTCAATGAGGATAATCACCAACCGCTCCACCGGCATGATGGCGGTGGCACTCGCCAAGCGCGCGTTCGAGAGGGGCGCCGACGTCGAGCTCTGGATGGGCGGATGCAGTGCCGAGCTGCCCGACTACATCCGCACCCGCCGCTTCGCCACGGTCTCGGACCTGGTCTCCATGGTGGAGGGTGTGGACCACGATATCGTCCTGGTCCCCGCCGCCCTCGCCGACTTCGCACCGAACTCCGTGGCCGAGGGCAAGATCCCCAGCGACAGCGGTTTCGGACTGGACCTCGACCCCGTGCCCAAGGTGCTCCCCCTGATCCGCTCCAGATGCGACAGGGTCATAGGGTTCAAGGCGGAGTCGGGACTCTCCAGGGAGGCCCTGGTGGACCGTGCCCGCTCCCGTCTGGACAAGTACGGTCTGTCGGCCGTGGTGGCAAACGACATCGACGTCGTCGGGATGAAGTCGTCGTCGGCCATCCTGGTGACGGCGGACGACGCCAAGGACATCTCGGGGACCAAGGCCGAGGTGTCGGACGCGATCCTGGACTTCTGCGTGAGCATCCCATGACCGTCTCGTCATTCTGCCCCGGTCACGTGTCCTGCGTGTTCCAGCCGCTCTCCTCCCACATGCCCCTGGGCTCCGGCTCCAGGGGTCTGGGCATAAGGCTCAGCCTGGGTTCGAGGGCCACCGTCACCGAGAGGTCGGACGACATCGTGGACATACGCATAGACGGCCACAGCTCCCCGGCGCACATAACCCGCATGACGGTGCAGAGCCTCGCACCCGGCCGCGGTTTCGACATAGAGATAGAGAACGACCTCCCGATGAGCCAGGGGTTCGGCACCAGCGCCTCGGGGGCCATAGCCGCCGGTGTGTGCGTGGCCGACATCGTCGGCGCGTCCCGCACGGAGGCCTTCGAGGCCGCCCACATAGCGGAGGTCATGGGCGGCGGCGGTCTGGGGGACGTCGCAGCCATCGTCGCGGGCGGCGAGGTACCGGTCCGTACGCGTGCGGGGTTCCCCCCGAGGGGTCTCGTCGAGAACCCCCGCGTCAGCCCCGGCCGTCTCACCCTGGCGGTCCTGGGTCCGATGATAAAGACGGATTCGGTGATAGGCAACCCCGACACGGTCAAGCGCATACGCGACGTGGGCGAGGCCGCCCTGGGGAGGTTCCTGGAGGAGCCGACGCTGGACAACCTCTACGCGGTGTCCAACATGTTCTCCACGGGTGCCGAGCTCGAGAGCCCCGCGGTCAGGAGGGCCATAGAGAAGATATGCTCCAGGGGCTACCGCGCGGGGATGTGCATGCTGGGCAACAGCGTGTTCACCGACGCGCCGTTGGACGAGGTCCGCTCCATGCTCGGACGCGGCAACGTCAGGGCGTTCGGGTGCGAGTCCAGCTCCAGGGAGATCAGGATCACTCGAAGAGCGTGAACAGGACGTCGTCGCCGTCGACGTCGAAGAGCCCGATCCTCGCCCCGCAGTCCAGCCACGCGTGCGCATAGTTCACGGCGGCGAAGGCGGTGACTATGTCCCCGCATTCCCTGAAGTGTTTCGCATCGGCGTAGTAGCAGTTCGCCATCTCCATGAAGCTGTCCGCCAGCCTCCTGTTGTACGATTTCGCCGGTGCGGCTATGCGGATCTTGGCGAGCGCCCTGCCCGTGATGTCCAGGTACTTCTCGATCCTCTCCTCGGTAACGGTGTCAATCCTCTCCGCCATGGTCACCCGGATGCGGTGTCCGGTAAAGGAACTGTCGGTCCGCGCGCGCCCGCCCCGCTATCCAAGTTATAATAACTAGAAGGACCTACTCCGAAGCATGATAATAGTAGGCGGGTCCTCTTCGAGGAATCTGGCCAGTCAGATGGCAGAGATCCTCGGATGCAGGTACATCGAGGCAGCATCCACCAAGTTCCCCGATGGGGAGAGCTACACCAGAATCGAATGCGAGTCCCTGGACGACGACGTCGCGATCGTCCAGAACACCTACCCCGATGGGAACCTGGTCGAGATGTTCCTCCTCCAGGACGCGGTAAGGAAGATGGGCGCGAAATCGATAACGCTGGTCATCCCCTACTTCGGATACGCGAGGCAGGATAGGGTGTTCAAACCCGGTGAGCCTGAATCCGCGAAGGTCATGGTCGCACACCTCGGACTCGCCTGCGACCGCGTCATCACCATCGACATCCACAAGGAGGCCATCCTGGACTACTTCGACTGTCCCCACGAGGACCTGAAGGCGGCGGCCGTCATCGCCGACCACTTCGCCGACAAGGGGATCGACATGGTCCTCTCCCCCGACATCGGGGCAGCGGGACGCGCCAGGGACGTCGGTGAGAGGATGGGCAAACCCCACGACCACCTGGAGAAGACCCGCCTCTCCGGAACCGAGGTCCGCATCGCACCCGCCACCATGGACTGCACCGGCAAGAACGTCCTCATCGTGGACGACATGATCTCCACCGGTGGCACCATCGAGGCCGCCGCCAAGGCGCTCAGGGACGCCGGTGCCACCGGGGTCTCCGTCGCATGCACCCACGGTGTGTTCGTCAACAACGCGATCGAGAAGCTGAGGGGAAGCGCACTGGACGAGGTCCTCTGCTGCAACACCCTGGAGAACGACGCTTCGGAGATATCCGTGGCGGGCATCCTCGCGGACGCCCTCAGGGGATGATCACATGAGCATGAAGGAGGACAACTTCGCGGACTGGTACCTCGACATCGTCGAGAAGGCCGGTCTCTCCGACAAGAGGTACCCCATCAAGGGGATGAACGTCTGGACGCCCTACGGCTGGAAGATCATGAGGCAGATTGACACCTACATACGCGAGGAGTTCGACGCCACCGACCACGACGAGGTCTGCTTCCCCCTGATGATCCCCGAGACGGAGTTCGCCAAGGAGAAGGACCACATCAAGGGGTTCGACGAGGAGGTCTACTGGGTCACGCACGCGGGACTCAACGAGCTCGACGTCAGGCTCGTCATAAGACCCACGTCCGAGACCGCCATGTACCCCATGTTCTCGCTCTGGGTCAGGTCCCACCAGGACCTCCCCCTCAAGACGTACCAGATCGTCAATACGTTCCGCTACGAGACCAAGCAGACCCGCCCCTTCATCAGGGTCCGCGAGATCCACTTCTTCGAGTCCCACACCTGCCACGTGTCCGAGGAGGACGCACAGGTCCAGGTCGAGGAGGACATCGAGATCCTCGAGAGGATCGCCAGGAAGATCTGCCTGCCCTACACCCTCCTGGTGCGCACGGAGTGGGACAAGTTCCCCGGGGCCCACTACACCGTGGGCATCGACACCTCCATGCCCAACGGAAGGACCCTCCAGATGGGATCCATCCACCACTACCGCACCAACTTCTCCATCCCCTACGACATCACCTACGAGGACGAGAACGGGGAGCACAAGCACGCCCACCAGACCACCTTCGGCATGAGCGAGCGCCTCGTCGGGGCCCTCATCGGCGTCCACGGCGACGACCAGGGTCTGGTCATGCCCCCCGGAATCGCACCGTTCCAGATCGTCCTGATCCCCATCCTGTCCAAGAAGAACGCCGACGA
>JAZODL010000053.1:0-10077 GCA_045596945.1 Candidatus Methanomethylophilaceae archaeon
GACATGGCTACGATCCGACTTGCGGTCATGGCGTCGACGGTGTTGACGGCACGTATGATGACGGGCCAGTCGAACACGCGCTTGCCGTCGCGGACACCGGTGGAACGGAAGTCGGGGACGACGGTGAAGAACTGCCACACCTTGGATGTGAGGCCCGCCGTGTCGAACTCCTCACGGAGGATCGCATCGGATTCGCGGAGCGCCTCCAAGCGGTCGCGTGTTATTGCACCGAGGCAGCGGACACCGAGTCCGGGTCCGGGGAAGGGCTGGCGGTACACCATCGAGGCAGGGAGGCCCAGGGCCTCACCGACGACGCGCACCTCGTCCTTGTACAGGAGGCGCACGGGCTCCACAAGCTCGAACTTCATGTCCTCGGGGAGACCGCCCACGTTGTGGTGGGCCTTCACGCCGTCGCTCTCCAGGATGTCGGGGTAGATCGTCCCCTGCGCGAGGAAGGATATGCCCTCGAGCTTGCGGGCCTCCTCGTCGAAGACCCTTATGAACTCGCCGCCGATGATCTTGCGCTTGGTCTCGGGCTCCTCTACACCTGCGAGGAGGTCGAGGAAACGGTCCGTCGCATCCACGTAGACCAGGTTGGCGTCCAACTGGTTGCGGAAGACGTCGACGACCTGCTCGCTCTCGCCCTTGCGCATGAGACCGTGGTTGACATGGACACATGTGAGCTGCTTCCCGATGGCCCTGATGAGGAGCGCGGCGACCACGGAGCTGTCGACACCACCGGACAGCGCCAGGAGAACCTTCCCGTCGCCGACCTGCTGACGGATCAGCGCGACCTGCTCGTCGATGAAACCCGCGGCGAGCTCGGGCGTTGTTATGCGAACCATGTCATCCGGACGCTTGTTTGGAAGCATTGAAACCTATTCCTCCTTACTGTGTATCCCGTCCCATGGGACGGGGTCCCACCGAGTCGATGCGTTGATGGTATAATAGCTTCGTCGTTCGGCGGAACCCGGCCACCGACCTCAGCACCCCAGCTCCGCGCGGACCTTCTCGGAATCCGTCAGGACCTTCTCCGCCTGCTCCGCCCTGTAGGCCGCGAGGGCCTCCGCGATGGATGCGTTCCCGATTGCCAGCATCTCCGCCGCCAGGACGGCGGCGTTGTCGCCGCGGTCGAGCCCGACAGCCGCCACCGGGATTCCAGGGGGCATCTGGATCACCGAGAGGAGGGCGTCCATGTTGAGGTTGCCGCTCACGGGCACACCGATGACGGGCTTCAGCGTGAACGACGCGACGACACCGGGGAGTGCCGCGGAGAGGCCGGCGATGGCTATAAACACATCCGCGTCACTGCCCTTGACGAGCTCCTCGACCCTTGCGGGGGTCCTGTGGGCGGAAGCGACCGCTATGTCGAACGGGATTCCGAACCTCTTGAGGATCGAGATCGCCTTCTCCGCGACGGGGAGGTCGCTCTTGCTACCCATTACTATGAAAACCTTGGACATGGGGGATTGTCATCGAATGGACGTTAATAAGGTGTCGCAAAGGGGTTTGGGGGTGGTCCCGGTCAACTCTTCAGGACCACGACCAGGAATATCGCGACGGCCACGATCGCACCCATGGCGATGGCGAGCACATCGATGATCGCACTGTACACGATCTCTAGCGTGTCCACATCGCAGAACGGGGGGATGTCGCTCATACCCACGAGGTAGGCCCAGACGACACCGACCACGAGCCCGACCACCGACATAGCGATCCCGCACGCCCTGCTCCTGCCGGATCCGAAAATTACGGAGAAGACACCTGCGAGCACCATGATGAGCGCGAACGCGAATATAGCGAGTGTCAGGAAAGACAACCAGTCCATGTTCAACTCCTTCCGTACCCTGTACGGACGGCACATGTACCGTCTCGACCGTAATAAACCTATCATCCAGACGTCCCGGGGAGTTCAATGGATTATGAATCCATCCAATTCGTTTTCTGCGACAAGGTTTATATCAGTTGATTAGGTTTTTCCGTGATTGTTTATAAATCATATCCAATTCATTAAATATGAGGTCTGTATTCTCCGTTAACAGATAGGATTAAATCCTATCAAGATGGGAACGAGGTCAGGATGGATTTTTTGGGAGCTGTTGAGGAGAGGACCTGCGACGGCAGGCTGATCGTTCAGTGCAACGTCCTTCCGGAAATCGGAGACCCCGTTTTCGATCGCAAGCAGAACCGCATTGGTACTGTCGGCAGGGTGTTCGGACCGGTTGACGGACCGTACGCATCCGTGTCCACCGACAGGAGCACAGGAACCAACGTGCCGAAGGGCACGGAACTATTCTTCAAGGGGAGAACTCAGAATGGCAAAGGTAAGAGAAGGAACAGAAGAGATTGAGGTATGTCCCGAGTGCGGGAGCCACCATCTTGTCCGCGACTACGAGCGCGGGGAACTGCTCTGCGAGGACTGCGGCCTCGTCCTGGACGACCAGTTCATCGACCAGGGTCCTGAATGGAGGGCCTTCGATGTGGAACAGGGCGAGAAGAGAGCCCGTACCGGAGCCCCGATGACCTACACCATCCACGACAAGGGTCTGTCGACGGAGATCTCCTGGAAGAACAAGGACAGTTACGGCAAGAGCATCCCCACGAGGAACAGGGCGCAGCTCTACAGGCTCAGGAAGTGGCAGAGAAGGATCCGTGTCTCCAACGCGACGGAGAGGAACCTCGCGTTCGCACTGTCCGAGCTCGACAGGATGGCGTCCGCCATGGGACTCCCCAGGAACGTGAGGGAGACCGCCGCCATGATCTACAGGAAGGCCGTCAACAAGAACCTCATCAGGGGCAGGTCCATCGAGGGGGTCGTCGCCGCATCGCTCTACGCGGCATGCAGGCAGTGCGGCGTCCCCAGGACGCTCGACGAGGTCGCCAGCTCCAGCCGTGTGGGCAGGAAGGAAATCGGCAGGACGTACCGTTTCATGACCCGCGAGCTCAAGCTCAAGCTCATGCCGACGAAACCCCAGGACTACGTCCAGAGGTTCTGCTCCGAGCTCAAGCTGAGCGGAGAGGTCCAGAGCAAGGCCGCGGAGATCCTCAAGGACGCCTCCGAGAAGGAGCTCACCTCCGGAAGGGGGCCCACCGGGGTCGCGGCAGCCGCCATCTACATCTCCTCCATCCTGTGCAACGAGCGCAGGACCCAGAGGGAGGTCGCCGACGTGGCGGGTGTGACCGAGGTC
Source organism: Candidatus Methanomethylophilaceae archaeon (assembly GCA_045596945.1). Classification (GTDB taxonomy): domain Archaea; phylum Thermoplasmatota; class Thermoplasmata; order Methanomassiliicoccales; family Methanomethylophilaceae; genus Methanoprimaticola. Next base: position 3,189 of record JAZODL010000053.1, read on the forward strand.
ACCATCAGGAACAGGTACAAGGAACTCACCGAGAAACTCGGAATCGAGATCCAGCTCTGATGACGACCGTCCGGGGGTCCCCTCCCCGGACACTTCTTCTCAAAACTACACGGACTGGTACCATGGATGAGTCGGGACAGCGCCCCAGCAAGCACGTGTGCCTCACGGTCAGAGGCCCCATAGGCATATCCTCCGACCCGGAACTGGACATACTGACCGCCCTGGCGGACCCGGACGTCCTCGCGGTGGTCCGTGGGCTGATGGATACCGAGATGAGGTCCCCGTTCACGGGAGGCGCTTTCGGACTCGACGAACCCGCCCTGAACGCCGCGGTCAGACGCATGAAGTCCGCCGGACTCATATCGTCACGCAGGGACGGGCCCGACCACGTCTACTTCCTCAACAGGGGCAGGTTCCGTCAGTTGGCGACGTTCCTGGAACCCATAGTCAGGGCCTGAACCATTTGAACTCCAGGTACTGGATGCGGTTCTTGTGGACCCTCCCGAACAGGATCTCCTTCTTCACACCACCCGACAGCCTGACCGTCCTCGATATCTCGGGCCACATCTTCAGACCATCCTCAGAGACGGCATGGACCAAGTACCTCGCATGACAGTCGTCAGGAGACTCCTCGTAGACCCTGAAGTGGGTACCGTACTTGAAACCGGTCTTGACGACCAGTCCCCTCTCGCGGAGGTCCGAGAAGGCCATGAAGCGCAGGTGGAACTCGTCCTGGAGGGATACCCCGAAATCCATCAGGTCGTCGAACGACATCGGTTCGCCGTCCGGATCCAGGACGGTGAGGCGCCCCTTGCCTATGAGGTAGCAGCTCTCGATCAGGGACAGCTGCAGGACATCGGTCATCATCTTGCCGTAGTACCCGTAGTTGCGGATCGCCTCGGAGCCCGCCTGGTCGAATATGAACACGCGGTCGCGGATGAGCCAACCCTCGACCTTCCCGGGACCGGCCTCGGGGAAGACCTTCCCCACGGGATCCTTCACGGACATCATGTAGTACGTGAGGTCGCCCTCCTCGTCCACCACCCCGTACAGGAGGTCCTTCCTGCGGTCGCGGACATCGGACGCCTGCCTCATGAAATGGGATATCTCGAACGCGTTCCTCTCGGAGACCGCCTTCACCATGTAAACGGGACGGGAGTTGCTCATGGTCTTCCCGCGGGGGAAGACGGACAGGTCGTAATCCCCGGACTCTATCTTGACCACGAACCCCCTCTGCCTGATGTCACGGTAGACCATGTACTTGATGTCAAACCCCTCGTAGACGGAGGCGGAGTACCTGAAGAGCTCATCGAACGACATGGGCTCCCCGTCGTGCTCGACCTCGAGCCTCCTGCTCTCGACGAGGTACGTCGCCTCCACCAGGTCGAGGTCGACACCTCCCCCGCTGCGGGGGTAACCGTAGTTGCCCTTGTTGTAGAGCTGACTGCCCTCCTTCTGCTCCTTCACGACGACCGTGTCGTCGATGAGTACTCCTGTCATCACCGGGATTAGGTCCTGTCACTATTTCTAGGTTGACGGACGCATATGCTCGGTCTGTCCGTCACCGGATGGGGCACATGCCGCCGTTGTATAGAAAAGTTTATATAGAAAATCAAACTAATTATGGTTGTGAACCAACGGTTAACAACCAGGCGATACAATGGATGACATAGACAACCTGCTCTCCATCGTGGAGAACCCCACGAGGAGACGCATACTGGAGGCCCTAGTGAGGGAGCCGCACTACCCCCTGCAACTGTCCAAGGAGCTCGGAGTGAGCCAGCAGGCCGTGATGAAGAACCTCGCCCTGATGGAGCAGTGCGGGATGGTGGTGAGGTACCACGAATCCAGCAACATGGGCCCCCGCAGGACACTGTACTCGCCCAACGTGGGGTTCACTCTGCTGATAGACATGCGCAACCACACGTTCACCACCAAGCTGATCACATCGGAGAGGTCCGGTGACGACCGCGCCGCGGTGGGGGATGCGGAGGAGGCGATGCGCCGCATCAGGGAACTGGATTCCGAGATCTCCGGACTCGACCGCGAGAGGGCGAGGCTGGTCGACGAGAGGAACTCCCTGATGAACTGGTTCATGGGGATGATCCAGGAGACCGGTGACTACGAGGAACGCAAGCGGATGTACGGGATGTTGAACGAAACACTCGGGAACAGGTCCTGACGGCCTGCTCCCACACAGGAGGTCAATCAATGGCTAACGAGAAGGCGATCAAGGTAGCGGAACTCAAATCCGGCGAAACGGGGAGGGGCATAGCCAGGCTCGACCCCGAGCTGATGGACATACTCGGCATCAGGGTCGGGGACATCGTCCAGATCGACGGTAACAGGAAGACCGTCGCGAAGGTGCTCAGGGGCACGGCGGAGGACGCCAACAGGGGGATCATAAGGATAGACGGCTCCACCAGGAGGAACGCGGGGGTGTCCCTCGACGAGAGGGTCTCCGTGAAGAAGGTGGTCGCGAAGAACGCCGAGAAGATCACGTTCGCACCGACCGAGCAGCTCAGGCTGCAGGGCGGGGAGGACTTCCTCAGGCAGACCCTCGAGGGACGTGCGCTCGCAAAGGGGGACACCATCACACTGAACGTGATGGGGAACAAGATCGAACTCGTCGTCACTTCGTTCTCGCCCTCCGGCGATGCCGTCATGATGGCGGGCGACACGGAGGTTAAGATATCCGACAAACCCGCGGCAAACAAGGGGGACGTCCCCAAGGTGTCGTACGACGACATCGGGGGGCTCGGTGACGCGGTCAGGAAGATCAGGGAGATGGTGGAACTGCCGCTCAGGCACCCCGAGCTGTTCAAGAGGCTCGGCGTCGAGGCGCCCAAGGGCGTCCTGCTCCACGGCCCGCCCGGAACCGGCAAGACCATGCTGGCGAAGGCGGTCGCAGGGGAGACGAGCAGCAACTTCATCTCGATCGGCGGACCGGAGATCGTCAGCAAGTTCTACGGGGAGTCCGAGGGCAAGCTCAGGGAGATCTTCAAGGAGGCCGAGGAGAACGCGCCCAGCATCATCTTCATCGACGAGATCGACTCCATCGCGCCCAAGCGCGACGAGGTGAACGGTGAGGAGGAGAGGCGCATCGTCGCACAGCTCCTGTCCCTCATGGACGGACTCAACTCCAGGGGCAAGGTGGTGGTCATAGGAGCCACCAACAGACCGAACTCCATAGATGAGGCCCTGAGGAGACCCGGCAGGTTCGACAGGGAGATCGAGATCGGGATCCCCGACAGGGACGGACGCTACGAGATCCTCCAGATCCACACCCGTGGGATGCCGCTGGCGGAGGATGTAGACCTGAGATGGCTGGCGGACAGGACCCACGGGTACGCCGGGGCGGACCTCTCCGCACTGACCAAGGAGGCGGCGATGGCCGCCCTGAGGCGCGTGCTGCCCGACATGGACCTCGAGGCCGACGAGATCCCCCGCGAGGTGCTCAACAGCATACTGGTCACCAGGGAGGACTTCAAGGACGCGCTGAAGGACATGCAGCCCTCCACCATGAGGGAGGTGCTGATCGAGAAGCCCGACGTGAAGTGGGATGACATCGGCGCCCTCGAGGACGCCAAGAGGGAGTTGAGGGAGGCCGTGGAGTGGCCGCTGAGGTTCGGGAAGGTGTTCGAGCACATGAACGCCAGGCCGCCGAAGGGCATCCTGCTCTACGGTCCGCCCGGAACCGGCAAGACCATGCTGGCGAAGGCGGTCGCCACAGAGTCGGAGGCCAACTTCATCGCGATCAAGGGGCCGGAGTTCCTGAACAAGTGGGTCGGGGAATCCGAGAAGGCCGTCAGGGAGACGTTCAGGAAGGCCAGACAGGCGTCACCCTGCGTGATCTTCATGGACGAGATAGATTCCATAGCCCCGGAGAGGGGCACGGGAGGGGACAGCAACGTCACGGAGCGCGTGATATCCCAGATGCTCACGGAGATGGACGGCCTGGAGAGCCTCAACGACGTCGTGGTCATCGCCGCGACCAACAGGCCGGACATAATGGACCCCGCCCTGCTCAGACCGGGGAGGTTCGACAAATCCATCTACATAGGCGCACCGGACCTGGCCTCGAGGGAGGCCATATTCGGCATCCACACCAGGGGTAGACCCCTGGCGGACGATGTGGACCTCGGGGCCCTCGCCGAGAGGACCGAGGGATGCACCGGTGCGGACATATCCGCGATATGCAACGAGGCCGTGATGAACGCCGTCAGACGCCTCGTGTCCGGAGGAAACATCCCCACGGACGAGGAGATCTCGGCCTGCAGGGCGGAGATGTCGGACTTCGAGGGTGCACTCTCGAAGTTCGGACCCGCATCGAGGGACGAGCTGAGGGGATACGACGGGAACTGAGGATTGGACGATTGATGGAAGGAGGTGACAGGAATGATAGCCGACGATATCTGGAACGACCTCTTCGGAGGGTTCGACAGGATGAGCAAGGTGATGGAGGACGCGTTCTCCGGCATGGACCGCCCGGGTGTGAGGACCTACGGGTACACGGTGTACCAGGGACCCGACGGGATCCCCCATGTGAGGGAGTACGGCAACTGCGGGAGGATGCTCGCCGACGGTGCCGGCACCGACGCGAGGGAACCGTTCACCGACGTGACCGAGGAGGACGGACTGGTGAGGGCGGTAGCGGAGATCCCCGGGGTGTCCAAGGAGGACATATCCCTGAGGTGCACCGGGACCACCCTGTCCATCCGCGTGGACACCCCCGGCAGGAGGTTCTCCAAGGACCTCGCCCTTCCCTCGAGGGTCGATGTGGACTCCGCACGTGCGGAGTACAACAACGGTCTCCTCGAGGTGACCCTCGATGTGGTGGAGCCCTCCGAGGGGAAGGCCATAACCATCGGATGATGGACAAACCACGTTCCGGGCCAGCGATGCCCGGAACGTATCAATTTTAAATAGAAGCACAGACACTTTTAGAGTCATGGGTAGGAACGAGCTGATCAACACGACCCGTGCCATCCTCGCCAAAGCAGGGTTCGACGTGTCCTCCGCGCTCAGTCTCAGGGGCATATGCTTCGACGTCGTCGCCAGACTGGATGACAAGGTCCTGATCGTCAAGGTCCTCAGCAACATCGACGCCTTCTCGAAGGAGAATGCGGAGGAGATGAAGACCCTGGCCGATGCCCTCGGTGCGACACCGATCGTGACCGGGGAGCGCTCGAGTTCCGGTGCCCTCGAACCGGGCATAGTCTACTCCCGGTTCAACATATCCATCGTCTCCAACGAGACCCTGGCCGACCTTCTCCTGGACGACGCGCCCCCGTTCATATTCGCAGCCCCCGGCGGGCTGTATGTCAAGCTGGACAGCGACCTGCTCAAGACCATACGCGAGGACCGCGGCATAAGCCTGGGCACGCTGGCGGAGACCGCGGGGGTCTCCAGACGCACCATCCAGATGTACGAGTCCGGCATGGGGGCGATGATCGATGCCGCCCTCCGCATCGAGGAGTTCCTCGAGGTGCCCATCATAGAACCCATAGACCCGTTCACATTCAAGAGCGAGGAGCGCAGCAAGGAGGAGAGGGAGATAAGGGCCCCCTCCGACGCCTTCGCATTCAACCAGCTCAACAACCTCGGTTTCTCGGTCAGACCGGTCGTCAAGAGCCCGTTCGAGGCCGTGACATGCAACGACAAGACCCTCATGCTCACCGGCTTCGGATCCGATGACGAGAAGGTCGTCCAGAGGGCCATAGTCGCATCGGAGCTCTCCAGGATCATGGACAGGTTCTCCGTGATCATCGTCGAGAGGAAGAGGGAGCGCGACAACATCAACACCACGGCGGTCGTGTCCAACGAGGAGCTCAAGAGGATAGACGAACCCACCGAGCTCACGGACCTTGTGGCCTCCAGGGGGACCAAGAGATGATACACCTGGATGTCGACGGCTGCTCCGTGGACATCGTCCCCGTGGTCAACGGACTCGTCTCCGAGGCCGAGAGGATACGCGACCTCATGGGCGACCACGAGTCCTACGGTGCATCACTGGGCATAGAGGGCATCCAGGCCATAAGGAACAGGGCCAACTACGACGACCCCTTCGAGGTGAGCGAGCTCGACCTCGTCTACGCACAGCACTTGTCCTCCTTCGGACAGGTGGAGATGCCGTCCCCGGTCATGTGCGCGTTCGTCGACATGTGCCGCGAGAGGGGCAAGAACGTCATAGCCCTCGACATGAACGACGAGGACTTCACCGAGATGTACTGCAACACGGTGAAGACGTTCGACTACGTCAACGAGCACCGTGTGGCCAAGAAGGGTCTCAAGAGAACATTCAAGAAGGAGAGTCCCGAGGGGTTCGCCCTGGAGTGGGACGAGTACGTGAACTCGGTGAAGAGCTACCGCATGGTCTCCATCAAGCGCGAAGAGCACATCGCGAACCAGATCAGGGATGTCGCGAAGTACCGCAGGAACCATCTGGCCGTCATCGAGGTAGAACGTGTGGACGGTGTGCTGTCCCACCTGAGGTGACTGACATGGCATGTGACAGATGCGGACCCAGCCGGGAAAACGGATACAGCTTCTGCCCGGGGTGCGGCGCATCCCTCTCCGAGGGGTGCCTGTACTGCAACCAGTACGAGAGGGAGGGTTACGAGTTCTGCGGCAAATGCGGCAGGAGGCTCGAGGGGACCCCATCCGCCCCTGCGAGGACGGACCCCCTGAAGATGGCCGCGATAGTCTCCATGCCGTTCGTCCTGATCCTGCTGGTCGTCGAACTGGCGGTGATGCTGTGGGGGGCGGCCGACGTCTGGACGTTCCTCGCGGACAAGACGACGTACCTCTTCATCCTCACGCCCTCCGTCCAGGAGTTCGCGGCGTTGGACGGTCTGGCGCTCCAGACGTACTGGATCCTCCTGATGCT
>JAZODL010000054.1:0-1895 GCA_045596945.1 Candidatus Methanomethylophilaceae archaeon
ACATGGCTACGATCCGACTTGGAACTTGCTGTACCTGTCGAGGAGCCTGCTGATCTTGTCGAACTCCTCCTTTGTCAGGTCACCGGAATCAAGGTAGGTCCTGACGAACTCCTTCGCGTCCTTCGTGGAGACACGGGACGCCTTCGCGATGACAGACGCGAGGAACGACGATGCCTTCGAGGGATCCATGGATGATGCATCGAGGATCTCGTTCATGTCGTACTTGAACGGGTTGATCTTGTGCGTGTTGAGCATGGACTGCCTCTTAGTGGACTCCTTCGTCTTGGCGGGCCTGTTCTTCTTGGCGTTCCCTTTGTCGCCTCCGTAGGAGGGCGCGGGTTTCTGGGAAACCACTACCTTGTTCTTCTTCATTTCACCTGGCAAGAATATAACTCCGTGAGCGTCGAATGTCCACCCTTATATAAACAATTGCGCACGCACAGATAATACTTTATGACTAGTCGGGGATTGAAGGCCATGGAACCCCCTGCACAGGACGGATGCGAGAGCAAGGTCATGGACGGAAGGACGATGGGGATGTACTACCTGTCCCTCGCCGTCACGATCGTGGCCATAGGGTTGGGTATAATCACCGGTAACGCGGGGGACCTCGTCATGACGGTCCCCGTGGCGATCGCCCTGGTGTACACGATGTTCATCGACAGGGACCTGATCCACATCCCCCCTGCGCTCGTGCTGCTGATGGTGTGCACGTCCATAGTGGCCATGGTCGTCAGGGTGATCGAGGGCGGGGACGTCATAGAGGTCGCGGCCTCCATCCTCACCGGGATAAACCTCGAACTGGTGGGCCTGATCGCGGTCTTCATCCTCATGGGGACATCCCGTGAGGAGAACCCCGGCCTCGTCATGGGGATGTCCATGGCCGTCGCCATCGCGGTGTTCGCCACGATGACCATGGTCCAGTTCTACGTGTCCAAGGCCTGGGTGGGCCTGGCCCCCATGGAGGCCGACCTGTTCGCGGACGACATGCTGATGGTGTACATCGGTGCGTTCATCGCGGCGATCCTGTACAGGTACAACAGGAAGATGGGGATCTTCAGGATGACCCTCGGCAGCTTCCTCGAGGGCAACTCCGGGAAGCTGGGTCTGGAGGACAGGGAGAGGAGGGACATCCTGGACACCATCGCCAAGGGCGAGTCGGAGAACCTGGAGTTCAAATCCACCCTCCGCACGAACCTCCAGACCGGGGAGACGGACAAGAGGATGGAGAAGGCCGTTCTGAAGACCATCGTCGCGTTCCTGAACTCGGACGGCGGGACCCTCATGGTCGGGGTGTCCGATGACGGAGCGGTCTGTGGGATCGACCTGTACAGCTTCGACAGCAGGGACAAACTCAACCTCCACTTCACGAACATGCTCTCGAGCTCGATAGGGAACGAGTTCCTGCCCTACATCTCGTTCAGGCTCGTGGACTTCGAGGAGGGTAGCGTCCTCAGGGTGGACTGCGGTCGTTGCAGGAAACCCGTGTTCCTCAAGGAGGGCAAGGGGGAGCTGTTCTACGTGCGCTCGGGACCCTCCAGCGTCGAACTGACCGGTGCCAACATGATAAACTACGTCGGACACAGGAACCGGAAGAAGAGGAAGGAGTTTGTGAAAGGGTTTGAGGAGTGAGCTCACTCCTTGTTCTGCTCGAGGTGCAGGGCCGCCTTGGCCTTGCTGAGGGACTTGGAGATGAGCATGGTCATGGCGACCGCGAGGAAGGTGACGATGACCGCGTACACGAGCATACCCCAGATGTCCCCCTCGTTGGGGAACGCGAGTTTGATTGCAGCCTTGATGGTGTCGTTCCATGCAAGTGCCGCCACGAGTCCGAACGCCGCGGTGATGAGCGCGGCGAATGAAGTCGGATCGTAGCCATGTCGTTCTGTGAGCCA
>JAZODL010000055.1:0-3673 GCA_045596945.1 Candidatus Methanomethylophilaceae archaeon
AGATGGACCTCGCCAAGGAGGGACAGATCGACGAGATGAAGGGATGGCTCCGCGAGCAGTTCCCCACCAAGCCCATGCAGGAGATCTCCGCGAAGACCGGGGAGAACATGGACGCACTCTACGAGATGATGAAATGAGCGACGAGACCACCTCCATCGAACAGGCGGGCGGATGCGCCGTCGGCATGACCGGGAAGATCAACTGCTACAACGCAGATGCCGAGGCCAGGTTCTGCAAGGCCCTCGTCCAGGTCGGCAGATGGGTCGAATCGGAGGCGGGCTGCCTCCTCGGGCACATCAAGGCCGCCATCGTCCTCGACGACGGTTCCGGGATCACCCTGAACCTCACCGACCTCGAGTCCGGAGTCGAGCGCCACGGCACCCTCGAGCCCCACGAGAAGGTCAACTTCTCGTTCATGTGCGCCGTCCTCGACGTGGACGAGCACGAACTCAAGCACAGGATGTTCCATGCCATCGACGACTCGGGTATCGACTACGAGCTCGACGAGCATGTCGAGTGTAACTGTCACTGCCACGACCATGAGCACGGGCACCACCATCACCACGATGACGGACACGACCACGGTCATGGCGAATGCCACTGCGCCGAATGCGAGGCGAAGAGGCAGGGGAAGGACACCAAGGAGAAGAAGGGATCCTTCCTCGACAAAATCTTGAGGAGGAACAAGAAATGAGATACGGAATATCCCTGGACATCGGTACCAGCGGAACCAGGGGACATGCGGTCGACCTCGACACGGGGAAGATCATCTCCACCGCCGTGACCGAGTGCCACCCGCTCCCCGGTGCGAACATCATGGACCACCTGACGTTCTGCATCAACGTGGGAACCGATGTCGCACACAAGATCCTGATCGACACTGTCAACAAGCTCATCGCCACCCTCGGCATCGACCTCAACCAGGTCGAGAGGGTCAGTATCTGCGGTAACCCCATCCAGCTCTCCCTGTTCCAGGGAATCCCCGTCGACGACCTCGCCTTCGCCGGCGAGAACGCCCACAAGGCCAGGGGCATCCAGGAGCAGAAGAGGGACGCGGGAGTGTTCTCCGCCGTCGACGTCGGACTCAACGTCAGGGACGGATGCGAGCTCTACGTGCCCCCGTCCATCAGGCACGAGATCGGTGCCGACGCACTCGCGATGATGTACAAGAGCGGTTTCCTCGAGCAGAAGGAGAACTGCCTCGTGACGGACTACGGAACCAACGCCGAGATGGCGCTCAAGATCGGTGACGACATCTACACCGGTTCCGCAGCCGCCGGACCCGCCATGGAGGGACAGTCCATCAAATGCGGAATGCTCGCCGGACCCGGAGCGATCTCCGACCTCGAGTACGACTTCAAGTGGATCTGCAAGGTCCTGGACGACGACATCATCCCCCAGGACGGGGACAAGATCGACTTCAGCCTCGGAATCGTCGAGGAGTACGGACCCATGCGCGGAAAGGCCAGGGGAATCACCGGAACCGGAGTCATCGCCGCGGTCGCCGCCGCGATGGACAGCCGCCTCTGGAAGAAGGGCAAGCTCAAGACCGACGACGGCAAGCTCATGCTCCAGGACGGGATCTACATCGACTCCCACGACATCTCCGAGGCCCTCAAGGCCATCGGTGCGATGAGGGCCGGACACTTCACCCTCCTCGAGCACGCGGGAATCAAGTTCGAGGATCTCAAGATCATGTACATGGCCGGTGCCTCCGGAACCTACGTCGACGCCGTCAAGGCGAGGGACGTCGGTCTCCTGCCTCCCTCCTGCGACACGATCTACCAGTACGGTAACACTTCCCTGGCCATGGCCACCGACATCCTGAGGAACCCCGAGCTCCTCGACGAGCTCCAGGACATCGCCAACGGAATCAGGGCCAACCACGTCATGTTCGCCGGTGACAAGATCTTCGAGCAGATCTACATGCAGGAGCTCGCCGTCTGCGACGAGGGTATGAGCATGGAGATGTACAACAACAACAATGCGATGATGGGGATCCAGGCGCTGCCCAAGCCCAGGGGAACCCCCAAGGTCCACCGCATGGTCCAGCGTGACATCCCCGACCTCGGAGAGAAGGGTCTCACGATCCTCCACGACATCGGAACCGAGCTCACCGGGTACATGGACGGATGCACCGGTTGCGGAAAATGCCAGCAGGAGTGCCCCGAGAAGGCGCTCACCGTCATGGACGACAAGAAGATCGTCGTCAAGACCAAGAACTGCCTCGGTACCGCATGCTACAGGTGCCAGTTCAGCTGTCCCCACAAGGTCTACAAGTACGACAACCTCAAACTCTCGTTCTGAGGCCGCGGGGCACGTCCCCGCAAACCCCTTCCCGGCGGTCCGCCGCCGGTTGCACCTTCTTGTTCCAGTGATTATTGTAATATAAAAAAGAAGGAAGGGTGTTTGGACGGTCCCCATGGACCGCCATCACTCGAGGACGTTCTCCCTCTCGAGCTCCTCCAGGATGCGCTTCCTCAGAGCCGTGAACTCCGGGGACGCACGGTCCCTGGGCCTCGGCCAGGGAATCTCGATGATCTCCCTTATGCTCGCGGGGCGCTTGGTGAGGATCACGATCCTGTCGGACAGGAACACCGCCTCGTCGACGGAGTGCGTGATGAACACGATGGTCTGGTCCGTCTTGTCGAGGATCTTGACGAGTCCCGCCTGCATGATGTTCCTGGTCTGGGCATCGAGGGCGCCGAACGGCTCGTCCATCAGGATCACATCCGGTTTGTTGACCAGGGCCCTGGCGATGCCCACACGCTGCTTCATGCCCCCGGAGAGCTCGTTGATGCGGGAATCCTTGAACTTCTCCAGACCCACGATCTCCAGGTACTTCTCGGCCCTCTCCCTGCGTTCCTCCTTCGGGACACCGGCGATCTCGAGTCCGAGCTCCACGTTCTTTATGACGGACCTCCAGGGGAGCAGCGCGAAGTCCTGGAACACCATGCCCCTGTCGGGGCCCGGCTCCTTGCAGGGACGTCCCGCGATGGTTATCGTCCCGGCCGTCGGCTCCAGGAGACCCGCGATCATCCTCAGGATCGTGGTCTTCCCGCAACCCGACGGACCGACCACGGATATGAGCTCGCCCTTCTTGATGTCGAGCGAGAAGTCCTCTATGGCCACGGTCTCCACCTCGTCGCGCTTGTAGGTCTTCGCGAGGTTCTTGATCTCGATGAAGGACTCGCCCTCCTGGACACCGGTGTGGACGGATCCCCCCTCGTTGCTGGTAGTCTCGTTCTGGTTCACCATCTCACTCAACCCCCATCCTCTTGGAAATGTACTTCTGAAGGTACTCGGCGGTCGTGGTGGTGAGGATTCCGAGCACCGCTATGACTATGAGCATCGCGAAAGTGCTGGGCCAGAGACCGCTCATGCACATATTGGAGATGCAGTATCCGACTCCGAGGGACATCGGGGAGTACATCTCGGCCGCGACGATGCACATCCAACCGACTCCCAGTCCGACCTTGATACCGTTCATGACGTAGGGCACGGCGCTGGGGGCCATGACCTTGGTGAAGAGCTGGAGCTTGTTCGCCCCGAGCGTCCTCGCAGCGTCGATGAGGGTCGGGTCGATCTTCTTCACACCGAATATGATGTTGGTGAGGAGCGGGAAGAAGATACCGATGAACACGACCAGGATGGGTCCGGTCCCGTAGCTGAT